>JAZLIK010000141.1:0-8683 GCA_045617345.1 Lachnospiraceae bacterium
CCACTGCGGTATATTGGTAGCCCATACAGCAACGTGGTCACCCTTTCTGACACCCATTGCAATAAGCGAACGGGCGAAAACATCCACATCATTTCTGAATTCTATATAAGTTCTCTTGTAATCCAGTTCAGTAAATCTGAAGGCGTATTGCTCCGGAAATTCCTTGCACATACGGTCAAGAACATCGGGGAAAGTGCAGTCAATCAGATGTTCCTTTGGCCACACATACTTTCCTGTATGTGTCTTGTTGTCCTGAAGCGCGTCCTGACGTTCCTCGCGGTATTCCGACATGTAATGGGCAAAATGAGGGAATACGATACCTGCATCCTGAAGATTGCGATCCCATCTCTTTACCCACTCAAGCGATACATATCCGCTGTAACTGATTTCGGCAAGTGCGGCAAAAATATTATGAAGAGGCATATCACCCTCGCCCATAAGCTTATACTGCGGCTTCCCGTTTTTCATGACACTGTCCTTGACATGTACATGCTTAATATAACTGCCAATGTTCCTAATGGTTTCTTCGGGTGATTCTCCCATATATCTGTACGGATGATGGGCATCCCACAGGGCTGCTACCTTTTCACTTCCGGTTTTGTCAAGAAGTCTCTTCAGACGCATGGTATCACAATAAACACCGTTTGTTTCAACAAGAAGTGTCACGTTTTGATACCCGGCTGCGACTGCCGCAGCCTCCTTTAAAACACCAAGAACGTATTCGTCATCAACATCCGCAACAGGTTCCGCATCCATATCTGCAAGCAGTCTGACATACGGTGTACCTATGCTGTCCGCAAGCTTAATATAATCCGTTATTTCCTCAAGGACTTCCTCACGTTTTTCAGTTTCCTTAAGGCAGCATCCCGTATCAAGGCACGGAATTTCTAGTCGTAGGTCTGCAAGCTTTTTCATGGTAGCTGCTAATTTGGGGCTACTGAAGGGCTGCGATTTTACGACTGAAATCTCGTCTCCGATTCCGCGGATTTCGATACCGTCAAAGCCCAAGTCTTTGGCCATTGAATAGATATCTCCCCAGCTGAAATCAGGGCATGCAATTGTTGAGAAACTGATCTTCACGGTTGGTCATCCTTTCCTAAATTTATTTTGAAATATAATAAACGTCAAAACTTACGTTTTTTCAGCAAACCTGCTTTCGGGAAAATATGGGGCTTCATGGCATCAACTCCACTTTCTCCATCCCTACTTTAAAAAAATCAAATCTCATTATACTCACATCATCGGATTTTTTCAAGAATTTTTTATAAAAGAATCCTAACCTTTTCATCAAGGCAGCTGAACCTGATGTGACTGCTCTTTCCGACAAATTCTCCGTCGGTATGAACGGTAAGCGGTCGGTCGGTTTCAATCTCTATCGTCCGTGCCGTAATTTGCTCTATGCCCTTCTTTTTGACATGTTTTCCTTTTATAACCGTAGGCATCAGAGAAAGGTGTCGAAGCTTCGAAAGGTCATGTACGATACATACCGTTATCCTGCCATCCTCCGGGTCCGCATCGGGTCCCATCGGCATCCCTCCGCCTTCGTAAACCGTATTCATATTTGCCGCAAAAATCAGCTTTTTATACCTGATTTTCCGTACCCCGTCAATTGTAATCGTACATTCTGCGGGCTTATTGGTAAAAATTAATTTCAGCCCGATAATAAAATAGTTCAGACGGCCAAGCTTTAATTTATTAAGAAATTTCTTCAGTTTTGAATGGTCCGAAACATAGCAGATATCCGCATCGTAGCCTATTCCCGAGCTCACCGCGAATCTTCTCCTAAATCCGCCGTTCAGGTCTTCGGCAAGTCCGATGTCAATCTTTCTGCTCCTCTTGGGAGATATTACTCTGTCAAAAGCTTCCATGGTATCAAGCTTAATACCCGTCCCCCGTGCCAGATCGTTTCCCGAACCCGTGGGCACAAGTCCGATTGTCAGTCTGTCAAAATCGGAAATACCGTTAAATACCGCATCGGCAGTCCCGTCTCCCCCTACGATTACTATATTCTTCGGAGAATTGTCGTTCTCACATATCTCGCGTGCTATCATTTCGGCACTGTGTTCCGGAGAAGTAAAGAAAGCTTTATATTTCAGCTTTTTTTCCCTGATTTTTTTCTCAAGCTGCCTCCAGAGCTGTTCTCCCTTGCCCGTTCTGGCTGTGCCGTTTACAATAAAATAATACATACCTGCCCCCCTGTTTCCGCATTGCCAATTACGGTCTGTGCACTGCTGTTCACAGTCTGTTTAAAACGCACTCATAAACCTGCCGCCTTCACAATCAGCCGCCCCGTTAAACGGTTCAAAACTTATCTCTTCGTAAATCTCACCGCATTCGGTCCCTCATAACCGCAGTAAATCACTTTTTCGGAAGAAAGCTCATATTCCGTGCTTCCGTCCACAAGACTTAAATTTATCGAACCACCGGTAACCGGTACTTCCTTTTCTCCGTCAAAGTAATAAGCCAGGCGGATCTCTCCTCCGAATTCGCCCGTCATGCTGTCCATCCCAAAATCCGAAAAGCTGACAATATGCAGATAAGGTCTTCCGCTTTCCTTTTTTAGTTCATTCAGCGTCTTCGTGCCGCAGCTCACGCCAAACGAACCGCATTCTCCCACATAAGGCACCTTCAGATAATAAGAATGTCTCAAATCTCCATGAATGTTCCTTACAATTCCGTCTTCAATAATCCGTTTTTCCCTCTTTCTCACGCCATCGCTGCTGTAAGGCGGCCAGGCTTTAAAATCCACGGTTATCTTTCTTCCGATGTCAGTTCCCGTCGAATAATTCGAATACTCATCATACAGCATTCCCGCCGAAGTTCTGTCGACATAAAAGGCCATCAGTTCCGACATGCTTTTACCCGAAATAATGACATCCGTACCGTCAGGAGCTTCGTTTTTCACGGCAACTGCCCTCATTTTTGTCATTTCGAGTGCTTCCCCGACCGCTTCGCAAAAGCTGTCGGCAATATCCCCTGCATTGGTATCGTTATAAGTAAAGTCATGATATGTTTCCACATCCTGCGGTTCCGTACACTGAACAACAAATTCACCCGAAATCCACCCGGTTGTGTATTTTACATCTATTCCCTTCGAATTAATAATTCTGATATCACTCTTTTCAACAAAAAGCTCTGCGGAATTTATGAATACCCTGTCGGATACATCGGCTCTGTACAGCGCCTCCTGCATAATCCCGCAGCACTCCGGTATTGATTCGGTCATGCCGGATGCAGTGCCGCAGTTCTGTCTCTTCCCGGCACCTTCATTCCCGGCTTCGGGCACTGAACATTCCTCAATGCATCCGTAACCGTTAAGTGCGTCTATTCCTTCATTCCCGGCTCCGGGCACTGAACATTCCTTAATGCATCCGTAACCGTTAAGTGCGTCTGTTCCTTCATTCCCGGCTCCGGACACTGAACATTCCTCCGTATCCCCGCTTGTTTCCGGCAGCTCATAATAAGGATTTTGCACAAAAAGAGCCGCCTCATAATATCTGCCGATAGTCTTTGCAATCTCATCATCGGTCATTGTTGAATAAAGCTGAAATGAGGAATCGCCCTTGAGGCTGCTGCCGCCGTTTTCAAAATCACGATAAACGGTCACATAAAAGGAATCCTTTTTTATTGTTCTGCGGACATCAAGGTCTTTTTTTATAAAATAAAGCTGCGCAGATTCGGTTTTTACTTCTTTTATCTTATACTCATGTATGTCGAGTTTCTGCATCAGTTCGATAATTCTGTCTGTCATATTTTTCTCCGCATTAATAATTCATTATCAGTCACAATCCGTCATTTTTCGGTATCACCGCTCAAAGGGCGAACGCCATGTCATTCCGCAGGTCACCCCAGCGTAATTCTTGCCTTAATATAGGGGCCGCCATCGGAAACCTTCACCCATTCCTTGTGGCCCTTCCCGCAAAAGCCGCTCCCGCCTGCCTCAAATTCCGAAGAAATCATTGAAATCGATTTGAGAAGATCGGGTACATAGCCGGTGAGAACGACAGGTGAAAATACGCGTCCCGTAAGCTTTCCGTCTTTGATTTCGCGTGCCATGTCAACCATACACTGAATTCCCCAGTTTTTAGGATCCTCCATGCCGCTCGAAGCCATCGAGAGAAGCATTCCGTACTTGACCGAGGCAATCATTTCCTCAACAGTACTTGTTCCCGGCTCAAAAATCGTATTCGTCATTCGGGTATAAGCCTTGTTCGAATAGCCCTCACGTCGCCCGTTTCCGGTAGGTGCCGTCTTAAGATAAGCGGCCGAAACACTGTCCGCTATTCCCTGCTTTAATATACCTTTATCTATGATAATCGTATCGCTTCCGATAACTCCTTCATCATCAAAGAAATAAGAAGCAACCTGCGGTATGGCGCCTGCACCGTCATGCATCGTTATCAGCGGAGACGCCACATATTCGCCGATGTACTGCTTTGCCAGCGCCCTGTCTTTGACAAACATATCCATCTCAACTCCGTGTCCGAATGCCTCGTGCACTATCATTCCCGTTACATCGGGCGTGCAGATGCAGTCGTACTCTCCGGGAGCAATGTGCTCGCTGTTCAACAGGTCCAGTGCATCCCTGCAGGCTTCCTCAGTCAATTTTTCCAGTTCGTCGAGTACCTCCGCCCCGCCAAGACACGAACAGGGTTTATAGGCACTTCTGACCGATTCACCCTGCTTTACCATCACGCTGATAGTGCCGACGGTCCACAGGATGCTCTGAGTCATGTCTTTGTTTTTCGACAAAAAAAGCTTTGTGTACTGCTGGTACTGTAAAGATACGTAAGCATCCGTAATTCTTTCATCCGACTCAAGCGTCTTCGCAACAAGTGCGTTAAGTCTTCTCATGATTTCTCCGTCGCCGAGCTCCTCCGGATGAATCCCGTATTCTGTAGCCCTGTCAAAAACCGTCTTTTCCTCAGGTTCCTTTATATCTGTTTTTCTTAATGAGATACCGTTCGGAACGGTTTTCTTCAGTTCAGCCAGTTCTCTCTCCATAAAATCAATGATTTCCGGTATTGAATCTTCATCTATTTCATTAAATGAATGCTCTGCCAGCGTACCGTTATCGATAATTCTGACACAGAAGCCACGCTCACTCAGCAGGCTTCTTTCGGAAATGCTTTTCGATTTTCCCGACGAACCGAATACCCTGCCCGTCGAATCGTCAGCCAGTACCGATGCATATTCATATCTGTCAAGCAGCTCTGCCAGAAGCTTCTTAAGCACAGGCTTTGCCGCAAGAATATATTCACTTGTTTTGACTTTCTTCATTGATAACCTCCGGTATATTTATCCATGTCAGTCACGGTGTTCAACCATTAATGCCGTTTACAAGAAGGCATGCCGCGTTTGCGTCGCGTCAGCGACAAATTACCGCTGCAAAAGTGTGCGCATCCTCGCGGAGCGTTTTTACTTTATGGGACGCAATTTCCTATAAAGTAAAAAGTCACACAAACTTCTTCCAGAATTCAGCCGTCGCCGTACCCACATTATCAGCCGTGACATAGCTGTACGGATACCACTCCTGCGGGAACAGATTCCTGTACTGCGGCTGTCTGAACCGCTCATCCAGAAGAAGAATAGCCCCCCTGTCCTCAGCCGTTCTGATTACACGGCCGGCAGACTGCAGCACCTTGTTCATCCCGTTGTAAAGGTATGCATAATCAAATCCGCAACCATTCTTCTCATCGTAATAATTTCTGAAAAGCTCTCTTTCGTTGCACACCTGCGGCAGACCGGTTCCGACTATCACAGCCCCAATCAGCCTGTCTGCGCGCAAATCTATGCCTTCTCCGAAGATGCCTCCCATAACGCAAAAACCTATTTTTGTATTTTCATTGCCCTCATCAAAGAAATTCAGAAAATCCTCTTTTTCCGCCTCGGTCATCCCGGTTTTCTGAAGACGAATGATAACCTTCCCGGAAATATCCGGCGTCAATATATCACAAGAATCTTCATCGGAATCAGTCGGTTTTTCCCCGACGGATAACGCAGCCTCGGTCGTTTTTTCAAAATCGTCCCGCGCGTTCTCTCCGCCGTTCTCCTCATCCGCATTTATCCACGGATTTACATATCCTGCATCTTCAAGCATAATATCCGCTATCTCACCCATCATCTGGTAGGACGGGAAAAATACCATATAATTACCGCATTTTGCGGCCGTAAAATCCTTTATATACTTTGCAATACGCTCATATTCGACACGCGAACGCCTTGTATATTTTGTACTTACATCCGTCCCGACCATTATCAGACGGTTGTCCCTGCTAAACGGTGACGGAGCATAAACCGCATAATCCTCGTCCTGTATTCCGCCGAGCTGACCGACATAATACTTAACCGGTAAAAGCGTAGCGGAGAAAAAAACGGCACTTCTGCCTTTTTCCAGGCATCTTTTCAGATTGCGGGACGGATCCATACACTGGAGATGTACACAAAAATCATTCCCCGAATAATCCGAATAAATTGTATAGTCATCCTCCATGGATTCGCTCATATTTATAAAATGACGCACATTCAGATAAAGAGTGCTCATCATCTCCTGATTGTCAACCTTGAAATGTCGCGGCATACCTTCGTAAACACTCATGAACTGCATAAGCGTCATTATCAGTGAATTCACATCTTCCCAGACCGTAAAACCGTCACACTGCCTTTTTATGGCAAGCATCGCCCTGTTGCATTTTTCAAGCGCACCCGAAAGCTTCGAATGCAGTCCGTCGGAATTTCCAACCATCTTCTTACACTCGAGGAAATCCTCCTTTACAAGCACAGCGCTGTACATCTCCCGCGCTCTTTCCACAAGGTTGTGAGCCTCATCAATCAGGAACACATAATCCCTCTTTGGTCCGTCCGAGAAAAATCTTTTCAGATAAACATTTGGATCAAATATATAATTATAATCGCAGATAACCGCATCTGCCCAGGTCGTCACATCAAGTCCCATTTCAAACGGACACACGCAGTATTTTTCAGCATACTCCGCAATCAGTTCGCGGCTTATCTCGCTTTCATTCGTAAGCAGGTCGAATACTGCATCCTTTACACGGTCAAAATGTCCCTTTGCACGCGGACACGCATCCGGATTACACTCCGGTTTTTCAAGTACACATACCTTTTCCTTTGCGGTAATCGTAACATTTTTCATTTTTACGCCACGATCCTTGAGCAGATGAAAAGCCTCCTCCGCTACGGTTCGTGCGATGGTTTTTGCTGTTCCGTAAAATATTCTGCATGCCTTTCCCTCCGCAAATGCTTTCACGGCCGGAAACACTGTCGATATTGTCTTTCCGACGCCTGTCGGTGCCTCGAGAAAAAGCTTCTTTCCCCTGGCAATGGTCCTGTAAACACCTGCTGCCAGGTCACGCTGGCCCTCGCGATAAGCAAACGGAAACTGAAGCGTCTTTATGCTCGCATTTCTGATTCTTTCCCATTTTATCTGGCGGACCGTCCATTTGGCATATTCCTGCGTCAGTCCGTAAAACCAGTCTGAAATCTCCTCATAACTGTAGATTTCTTCAAAACGCTTTATCTCTTCTGTATCGATATTGCAGTAGGTCATCTGCACACCTATGCGATCCAGACCGCCGGTCTCCGCATATATAAAGGCATAGCACTTTGCCTGAGCAAGATGCACCTTCACGGGCTTTTCCATTTCACTCACATCGGCATAGGTCGTCTTTATTTCATCAATAAACGTAAGCTCCTGCCCAAAGGAGCTCAACTCATCGCTTTCTTCTTCAGACCTTGCCTGACCGTCATCAACGGATTTTGTAAAAATGCCGTCCGCCCTTCCGTCTATGCAGTAAACAATATCTTCATCATCGTACTGCACCGGGTATTCTGTTTTCAGGGAAACCTCAGCGCGATATGAAGCATCCTGCTTCTTCTGAATCTTCCTGTGAAGCCTGCTTCCCTCCTGCATTGCGTCCGGATCGGCATGCGAACTTCGGTTGTCCAGATCGCCGTCGCGCATGATAAACTCTACAAGCTCACGCACCGACAGACAAACCTTATTCAATTCATTTTCATCAGCCATCAGACAACCCCCATTTCGTGTTACTGTTTCGGAATAATACCCATTGCATTATAGCATATTATCTGATATAGTGGAAGACGATTATTGATAACAGATATCTTTGAAAAAACAAACGGAGGATTTTATAATGAGTGAAGACAAAAATATTAAAAACAGCGGTGAAGATGAAGGTTTTGACCAGGTAGTGCTCACACTTGAAGACGGCAAGGAAATGACCTGCGATGTTATCGCAATCTACCCCTGCGGTGACAGAAACTATATCGCACTTCTTCCCGAGGACGATCCCGACGGCGACTTCCTGCTTTACCGTTTTATCGATAACGGCGATGACAATTACGACCTGGACGACATTGAAACCGATGAGGAATTTGAAGAAGTCAGCGAAGCTTTTGATGAACTTCTTGACAATGAAGAATACGATGAAATGTTCGGTGATGAGGATGAGAATGACGGTCAGTAATCCTTTTCCTGCCGTTTTCATGGTTACTATTCACAGTCTGCCCAAAACACATTCATAAGACCTGCCTGCTTCGCAGTCAGTCGCTGCTTTGCAGCTTTTGTCTTATTTGTGCGAATAGCGAGTAGTCCGAAGGGAAGCTTGCTTCCCTTCGGACTCGAGCAAACGTCATCTCGTGA
>JAZLIK010000142.1:0-8211 GCA_045617345.1 Lachnospiraceae bacterium
AGAGTATAAGTATATAAGTATTTAAGTATATAAGTATATAAGTATATAAGAATATAATTGTATAAGTATATTAGAGTACCCACTGCTCATTGGCGGTGGGTTTTCTTGCTTTATAGGAAAATTACGTCCTATAAAGTAAAATACGCCTCGCGAGGATGCGCACGCTTTTGCAGCGGTAATTTGTAACTATCATATTATCCCAAAGTTAAAAAAATGATTGTAAAAAATATGTAAATACTGTAAAATGATAATGTATACTGTAACATGAATGTATGTCAGCTTTTACATATACGGATATTTATCAGATGGAGGATTTTATTATGTCATTTGTACTTGCAAGTCGAGAGAATACAGCAGTATTTTATCTGGCTGAAGAAGAGTTTAAGGGTGTCAAGCGGGTTGCCGGATGGGTAGCTTCGGATATAGAGAAAGTAGCGGGTATAAAGCCGGATATCAGATGTATTGACTGCAATGCGGCAGGGAAAGAAAACAGTGAAGCTGAGATTGCCGATAAATGCAAGACTTCCGGAAAGTTCTGCGTTGTGGCGGGAACACTTGGAAAAAGCAGCCTGATTGAAAAAGCTGTAAACAGACTTGGAATCAGCGTGGAAAAGATAAGCGGAAAACGTGAAGTGTACGGGATTTTCCTTTTCGATAATGAGCTTGTTGTCGTCGGTAGTGACAAGCGCGGAACCATTTACGGCCTGTTGAAAATTTCTGAGGCGATAGGCGTGACCCCCTTTGTTTTCTGGGGTGATGTAACTCCCAGAAAGTTCGAGCGGATTTATTTTTCAAAGGATAAGGATTCGGTCGGCGATTTTGAACTGACGGCCGCAATTGAATGCATATCAAAGGAGCCTTCGGTCAAGTACAGAGGTTTCTTTATCAATGATGAATGGCCTGCCTTCGGCAACTGGGCGAATAAGCATTTTAACGGTGTAAATGCCGACTGTTATGCTGTGATTTTTGAATATCTGCTGAGAATGAAGGGTAATTATATGTGGCCTGCCATGTGGGCTTCGTGCTTCAGTGTGGATGGTCCCGGAACCCTGAGCGCAGAGCTTGCGGATGAACTCGGAGTAGTCATGGGTACATCTCATCATGAGCCCTGCATGCGTGCCGGCGAAGAGTTTGTCAGACAGAACGTTGGGCATACCGAATACGGAAAAGCATGGAGCTTTGTCACGAACAGGGAAGGTATCACAAAGTTCTGGGAGGACGGTCTTGAGCGCGGCAAGGATTTTGAAAATGTTATTACCGTAGGAATGCGCGGCGAACGTGATTCGAAGCTTTTCGAGGATGCAAAGCTGATTGATAATATTAATGTCCTGAAGAACGTTATTACATGCCAGAAGGAACTGATAAACAGAATTGTAAAGCGCGGTGACGAGTCGAAGGACATTCCCATGATGCTTGCCATTTATAAGGAGGTTGAGCAGTATTACAAGGGTGACGCCGAAACAGAAGGACTCAAGGAGTGGGAAGGACTTGACGGAATCACGCTGATGCTTTGTGATGACAATTTTGCGAACCTGAGACTTGTGCCGGAGGAGAGCAAGCGCAATCACAAGGGTGGCTACGGAATGTACTATCATTTTGATTACCACGGCGGCCCTATTTCATATGAATGGATCAGCAGCTCGTATCTTCCTAAGGTTTGGGATCAGATGACCATGGCGTATGATTCGGGTATCCGTGATATCTGGATTGTAAACGTGGGTGACCTCAAGTTCCAGGAGCTTCCGCTTTCTTATTTCCTTGATCTGGCTTATGATTTTGATAAATACGGTACTTCACATCCCGGTAATTATGATACATATCTTCATGAATGGATTGCAAAGCAGTTTAACGGTCTTGATGCAGATACGATTGACAGAATCGCAGAGGTTCAGGAAGGTTATATGCGACTGAACAATATCGTAAAGCCCGAGACGCTGAATGAGAATACTTACAGCCTCACATCCTTTGCGGAGGCTGACAGAATACTTGATGTGGTTATCGACCTTGAGAAGAAGGCTGATGATCTGCTTGCATCAATTACGAGTCCGTTTTTCCACGATGCTTATGTCAGCATAGTTTACTTCCAGGCAAAGGCTACTTTTAATCTGATTGAAATGCAGATAATTTCGGGAAAGAATAAACTGTTTGCTTCACAGGGCCGTGTTTCCGCAAATTCATGCGCAAATGCGGTTGCCGAGTGTATCGAAATGGACAAAAAGCTCGTTGATTTCTTCCATATTTTCAACGATGAAAAGTGGTATTCAATGGCCAAGTCCAAGCATATCGGATTCAGAAACTGGAACGATGAGGGCTGCAGAATGCCTGTCAGACAGTATATTGAACCTGTCAGCGGAGCTGAGATGATAGTGACGGATGATGATTCGGTCGCTTTCAGTGTCGGAGGAGACTGGTGCAGGAGACCTGTCAGACTGACAGGATTTGATTACAAGGGCTTCGGTTCTTTCTCAATATGTAACTGCGGCAGGGAAGTTTTGAAGTATGAGATTATCTGCGATAACAGTGATATCGAGTTTGAACCCGAAAAGACCGGAGAGACAAAGACAGATGCCCATTTCAAGGTAAAGGCAGGCAAAAATCTTGTTCCCGGTACCTACAAATTCAGGGTAAAGACGAATGCCGGTTTTGTAGACCTTTTCTTCGAAAAGAAGCCTGAGACGGCAAAAATTACAGATGATGAAAAGATATTTACCATTGACGGATTTGCTTCCATAGGCGCATGCGATTATTACAGCTTTGAGGACAGCAGCGAGGGAAGCTTCAGAGAAATTCCTCTTTACGGACGTATCCTTCCGGGAGAGGTTTCCGGAGCTGTCAAGGCTTATCCTCAGGAGAAGATTTTTGGCGATAACGGTCCTATGGTTGAGTATAAGTTGGCTGCATCAAAGGCAGGAGAGCATGTTCTTACCTTCTATACGGCTCCGTCAAATCCTTCATTTGTCGATTCCAAAATCAGATTCGCCGTTCAGATTAATGACGGAAGCAGGATGATAATTGAAAGCGTTGATGACAGATTTGAAGGCGGCGAAAGCTCATGCGGTGCATGGAATCAGGCGGTTCTGACACAGATCAGGAAGATTGACTGCTCTGTCAGCCTGAATGAAGGTGTCAATTCAATTAAGGTATATGCGGTTGAGCCTCAGTTTGTCCTTGAGAAGATTGTTGTTCGTGAGAAGAATTTCAGGCTTCCGGATACCTATCTCGGACCTGTTCGTTTCATGGTCTGAGCTGTAAACAAAGGGAATGACGGAGCATTAAAGAAAATTTACGACGAATTGAATCATCCGGTAAGCAGAGACATCCGGAGACCGGAACGCAATCGGTTCAGTAAACGTTTGCAGGCAGATGATGCTTAGAATATTACCATCAACGGGCGTCAGGATATCTTGGCGCCCGTGTTAAGTTGCTATTCATTTTTCAGGCAAGCTTGCAGTAATTGCATAAAGGTTATGTGGTGATTAGTAATTTTAGTCTATACTGATTATGTAACAAATATGAAAGTGGGGTGTTTATATGAAACCTGATACAATCAAATACAGAAACTATTTTTCAGAAATCGGGATTTCTGACGCGGATGCCGACAAACGCGTGCGCGAATGCTTTGACACTGTTTTTAACGGACCCGACGGCGAAAGATTCTATTTTGATGTCGGTGATGATATGGGATTTATTACGGATACGGGTAATGATGATGTTCGTACGGAAGGCATGTCGTATGCCATGATGATGTGTGTTCAGATGAACGAGAAGGAAAAGTTTGACCGTCTGTGGAAGTGGACCAAGACGTATATGTGGATGCCGGAAGGATGGAACAGAGGTTATTTTATCTGGTCCTGCAATCTTGACGGCACACCGAGGGGAAACGGTCCCGCTCCGGACGGTGAGGAATACTTTGCGATGGATCTCTTCCTGGCTTCTCACAGATGGGGCGACGGAGACGGCATCTTCAATTATTCACAGGAGGCAAAAGACATTCTTGAGGCATGTCTGCACAACGGTGAAGAGAATCGTCCCGGTGAACCGATGTGGAACAGGGAGAATCATCTGATAAAGTTTATTACAAATGTTGAGTATACGGATCCTTCGTATCATCTGCCTCATTTTTACGAATGCTTCGCTATGTGGGCAAATGAAGAGGACAGGGATTTCTGGGCACAGGCAGCAAAGTGCAGCAGAGAATATCTGGTGAAGGCGTGTCATCCCGTGACCGGTCTTTCTGCCGAATATGCAGAATATGACGGTTCACCGAAGATTCTTCATACAAACGCGTTCGGCGGTCGCCATGACTGGTTCTTCAGCGATGCCTACCGTACTGCCGCAAATATCGGTATGGATGCCTGCTGGTGCGGCGTGACTAAGGAGCTTACGCAGATAGCCAAAAATATTGAGAGGTTTTTTGTGGAAACCTGCGGCGGCGAGATGTCGGGTATCTTCCTTACCGACGGTACCGATTTACACGAGAAGGCAAAGCATTATGTGGGCCTTCCGGCTACAAATGCCGAGAGTGCAATAGCTGTTCTGGCATCTGAGGATGTATCCGAGGCAGACAGAAAAAATGCTCTTTACTGTATCGAAAAACTTTGGAATATGCCCATGCAGACCGGTAAATTCAGGTATTATGACAACTGTCTTTATCTGTTTGCAATGATGGCACTCAGCGGCAATTACCGCATTTACTGATGGCTATGAATAATGACTGTTATCAGGTTCAGTCAATGGTGGAGTCTTTCCTGGCCGAAAAGCTTTCGGCAAGTGATAATATAATGTTTATCAATCATGTTCAGAAATGTAAAGCATGCATGGATGAGCTTGAGGTTTATCATGTGATTTACTCCGTGGCTGCGCAGCTTGACAATGAGAAAGGTAATGAAAGCTCCGACTATATTGCTGAACTTCATAAAAAACTTGATTATAAAATAAAGGTGAACAACAGGAGGGGTACATCCGAATCTCTCCTGAAGGCTTTGATTATTTCTGTGGTTTGTATTGCGATTATAATCATAGGAGTGATTTTAACGGGGTTATGGTAATGAAAGATAAATATCTGCTTTTGATAGACGGTTCAAGTCTACTGACGACACAGTATTACGGGAATCTTCCGAAGGAGATTCTGTTTGCGAAAACCGATGAAGAAAAAGAAAAGTATTACGACAAGATAATGAAGACCAGAAAGGGCGTTTATACAAATGCTGTTTTTGGATTTATGCGTACACTCATAAAAATAGTGAAGGAACAGTCACCGGCTTATATAGCAGTGGCATGGGATAAAAGCAGGAACACCTTCAGACGTGAGATGTATGCCGATTACAAGGGCAACAGAGGTGCTACTCCCGAACCGCTGAAGGCACAGTTTGAGCTGTGCGAGCAGGTACTGGAACGCATAGGTATTCCGCAGTTCATGGATGACCGGTACGAAGCGGATGATTTTTGCGGTACTCTGGCGGCTAAATTTGAGAGTTCGCTGCCTGTACGAATTTTTACGAAAGACAATGATTATCTTCAGCTTGTGACTGAGAACACGAATCTCTGGATAATGCATTCGACTCAGAAGAAGACTGAAGAGCTTTATAAAAAATATAATATGGTTCCCGATGGTACAGTACCGGAGAGGGCTTTTTTTCTGACTCCAGAGCTTGTGGAAAAGGAGTTCGGGGTAAAGCCTTCTTCGGTAAACTCGCTTAAAGGGCTGCAGGGAGATTCGTCTGATAATATCAAGGGAGTTCCGGGAGTCGGTCCGGCCACGGCGGTTGCGCTTATTGCAAAATACGAAACCGTGGAAGCACTTTATGATGATATCCGCGGTCTTGACGAAGCGGGAAAAAAGGAGAAAGCGGCTATCTGGAAAAGCGAGCTGGGAATATCGCGCAGCCCGTTGAATTATCTCCTGAAGGAAAGTGATGAGGAGCTGGTGGGCGAAAAGGCTGCTATGCTCAGTAAAAAGCTTGCTACTATAAAGAGGGATGTGCCTGTTGAGGTTTCTCTTGATGACCTGAAACTAAATATAAATACGGATGAGGCGGCGGTCGCTTTTGCAGAGCTTGAGTTTAAATCACTTGAGTTTTCGACTTCAAAAAAGGAAGAGCTTCACGAAGAAAGAGAGCTTCTGACAATTTCTGACATTAATGAACTTGAGAATTTCTGCGAGACACTGAAAAAGAAGCCGGGAGTTGTAGGCATATCAGTGGCTGCTCCTGAAAAGGGCGATGCTGATTTTGATGCGCTCCCCGGTAAATCGCAGCTGTACGGGCTCTTTTTTACGCTTGAAAAAGAAAACAGATATGTACCCGTCGAGGGTTTTGTTTCTGCACAGCTTCTTTCTGACAAGCTTGTCGAACTTGATGAAGCGGGAGTTAAATTTACCTGTGTAAATCTGAAAAGGCTTTACAGAATGGCCGATATAAAAGAGCTTAAAAATGCATTTGATGTATGCGTTGCGGCTTACCTGATCAGCCCTCTTGACGGAGATTATCTGTATAATTCCCTTTCGAAGCTTTATCTTAACAGGTTTACTGCATCACGTGAGGATTTTATCGGAAAGCTTTCATTCGGAAAGGCTTATGCGGAGTCACGTGACAATGCATTGAAGCTTATTACGGCCGAATCGGAGACTGCTTTTGCATGCCTTCCGATATTGACAGATTTGCTTGAAAAAACCGGAATGCTTGATTTGTACAACCGAATCGAACATCCGCTTATAAAAGTACTTAATGATATGGAAAAGAGGGGAATTCTGGTTGTAAAGGAAGCGCTTTCCGAGTATGGAGACAGGCTTCAGCTTGATATTGACCGTCTTGAACATGAAATATATGATATTTGCGGTGAAGAGTTTAACATTAATTCTCCCAAGCAGCTCGGAGTGATTCTTTTCGAGAAGCTTAAGCTTCCCTACGGCAAGAAAACAAAAACGGGTTACTCAACATCGGCTGAGGTGCTTGAAAAGCTGAAAATCGAGGACCCTGTAGTAGAAAAAATTCTTGATTACAGGCAGCTTACAAAGCTTAAGTCCACATATGCCGACGGACTGAACGATTATATTGATTCAGACGGACGAATCCGTACCACGTTTAATCAGACGGTAACCGCAACAGGCCGCCTCAGCAGTACCGAACCCAACCTTCAGAATATTCCGGTTCGTGTGGAGCTCGGTCGTGAGCTCAGAAAGGTATTTGTTCCGAAGGAAGGCTGCGTTTTTGTAGATGCGGATTATTCGCAGATAGAGCTTCGAATTCTTGCCGCATTATCCGGCGATGAGAAGCTGATAGGCGCTTATAAAAATTCCGAGGATATTCATGCATCCACGGCTGCAGCAGTTTTCAAGGTGGCTCCGGAGAATGTGACGAAGGAACTCAGAAGCAGGGCAAAGGCTGTTAATTTCGGAATTGTTTACGGTATCAGTTCGTTTGGACTTGGAACAGGTCTGAACATTTCAAAAAAGGAAGCCGAGCAGTATATAGAGAGCTATTTTGAGACTTATCCGGGAGTGAAGGAATATCTCGATAATGCAGTCAGGTTAGCGAAGGAGAACAGCTTCAGCACAACTCTGTTCGGACGCAGACGACCGATTCCCGAACTTGAATCGACGAACTTTATGCAGCGCTCCTTCGGAGAGCGCGTGGCCATGAATTCACCCGTTCAGGGCACTGCCGCTGATATTATAAAGGTTGCGATGCTTCATGTGTTTGAACGCCTCGAAAAAGAAGGTCTCAAATCGAGAATGCTTCTTCAGATTCACGACGAACTGCTTGTGGAAGCTTATGAGGATGAAGCAGAAAAGGTAAAGATTATTTTGAGTGAGGAAATGAAAAATGCAGTCGATTTGGCTGTAGGGCTTGAGGTGGGACTTGAGTCCGGTTACAGCTGGCTTGAGGCGCACTGATAAACGAAATAACCGGGCGTATTTATTAAGGGCTGTACGAATGATACTTGATATGGTTTGTATGAATGATACTAAATGCAGTTTGTATGAATTGTACTAAATATGGTCTGTATGAATGATACTAAATGCAGTTTTTATGAATTGTACTAAATACGGTCTGCATGAATGATACTAAATGCAGTCTGTATGTATGATACTAAATACGGTCTGTAAGAATGATACTAAATGCAGTCTGTATGTATGATACTAATTAATGTCTGTACGAATAGTATTATTTACTGTCAGGGTAAAAATATTAAAATAGCCGGGTAGAAAAA
>JAZLIK010000143.1:0-5322 GCA_045617345.1 Lachnospiraceae bacterium
CGACTTCGGCAAATTATAATTCTCCGCTAATTCAATACCGCACTTTCTCTTCACCTGCGCTATATTAAGACTACTTACCTTCATCCCATCATTATGCTCAGCCACATATTTCTTAATCTCTTCATATGTAGCCTTACTCTCCGCACTGGTCAAATCCATCTCATCCATATCCAGTTTCACACTCACATGATGCTTTGCTTCACGAAGTTTGGACAAAAGACATACCGTCTCCACATGTCCACTAAAAGGAAACTGGTCCACCGGCTGCACCTCCTTCAGAAGATAACCGCTTTTTTCCAGATATGCAATATCTCTGGCAAGTGTTGCCGGATCGCAGGAGACGTACACAATCCTCTTCGGATTCATTTTGCATACAGTCTCCAGAAGTTTTTCGTCGCAGCCCTTTCGAGGCGGATCCACAACAATCACATCGCCCTTCATTTCGGGATGCTCACTGTATTTCTCCGGAACCACATCTTCGGCTGCGCCCGTGAAAAATTCCGCGTTCGTTATCCCGTCCATCAATGCGTTCGCTTTGGCATCTTCCACCGCCTGCGGAACTATCTCCACCCCATAAACTTTCTCAGCATTTTTTGCCAGGAAAAGTGAGATGGTTCCTATTCCGCAATACAAATCCCATATAATCGGTTTTCGACCATGCTCCTCTTCATCCGCACCCGCATACTCAAGCGCTTTTGAGTACAAAACACGCGTCTGCACCGGATTTACCTGATAAAATGACAACGGAGAAATTCTGTACTTCGTCTCTCCGATATAGTCTGTAATATAGGGCTTTCCGGCAAGAGTAACCACTTCGTCGCCCAATATTACATTGGTATTCTCAGTATTTATGTTTATTGAAAAAGACTCGAGCCTGTACCCATTGTCTTTTTTCATGCAATTCACGCTATTATTTTTGATGATTAAGTCGGTGTTTATTTCTACATTATTGTCACTTTGCCAAATGCAATCAGCATTTTTCCCGGCTTCTGCAGCATTCTTTTCAGCTTCTGCAGCATTTTTCCCGGCTTCTGCAGCATTTTCTCCGGCACTGTTAATTTCTGATTCCGACTCATCGCCGCCGGCTCTGTTGTATTCGTCTATTGCATCTTCAAGTTTTTTCTTCAGTTTTTCCCATGCCGGCAATTTTTTCCCATTTATTACTACGCATACCATTACCTCATGTGTTGAAAATCCTACTCTGGTAAGCACATGGCGCACCAGGCCTTTTCCATTTTCGTCGTAAGGCATTATATCATTCCCGGTCATGTATTCTCTGACTGCACGCATAATGTAATCTGTAATTTTGTGCTGTATCATACAGCTCTCAGTGTCAATTATCGAATGCGTGTGACCGGCATAAAATCCTGTCACTGTTTTGCCGCATTTATCGGCTCCAACCGGGAACTGACCTTTGTTTCTGTAATTGTACGGTCTCTCCATTCCAATAATATCATGAAATATAACAGCTTCGCTGCTCTGAATGTCAGAGGTGTTTTCGCTGCTCAGACTTCCGGATGTGGTTTCTCTGTTCTGATTTCCGGGTATGTTTTCGTTTGCCCTCTGTATTCTTTCGGCATTTATCCCGCCCAACCGAATAAGGGCATTCATAACCTTGTTCTGTTTATATTCCAGCTGGTGTCCGTAATCAAGTGCCTGCAACTGACAGCCTCCGCACCGTGACGCTATTCCGCACGGCGGTACAGTACGGTACTCAGATGGCTTCAACACCCTTATCATTCTGGCATATCCGAAAGTTTTCTTCAGTTTGGTGGCTCCGGCAAGCACCCGGTCACCTATAACCGCGCCCTTGATAAAAAACGTCATTCCATCGTATTTGCCGATTCCTTCACCGTCATTTCCCATATCCGTAATGTTTATTTCAAATTCATCATTCTTTTTCATAATGTTTTTTCGCGTAAACTCATGACTTCAGTCATGAGAGAAGCGCACTTTTCCTTTCGGTCAGATAATAATCGGCAGTTTCTGCCAACCATACTTTTTTTGCAGTTTTGTCGTGGACTATTAACTATTTACAGGCTCACTCTGCAGTGTTCCGGCGTCCGTTTTCGACCACCTCAGCGGCATATTCACCGTCAACCGCGTCGCTCAGTCTTCGTCGGCTCCTCTGTCCGCTTTCCCCGTTTTCGACCACCGTACCAACGTATTTCACCGTCAACCGCATCGTTCAGTCTTCACCGACTCCGCTGTACGCTTTCTCCGTTTTCGACCACCGTACCAACGTATTTCACCGTTAACCGCGTCGCTCAGTCTTCACCGGCTTCGCTGTCGCATTTCTCACCGTCCCCGAAAATAACCGGCACTATCTGCTGCGACTCGACATCCACCAGCCCGAACGTGGTCAGCTTCAGTTTCGGAATTACAGAAAGGCTGGAAAAAGCCAGTGTCATGAATGGATCGATTCCCTTTGCAACACCGAGTTCGGCTGCTATTGCTTTCAGTGTCTTCAGTGCATCTTCAACCGACTCCGCGCTTTTCTCGCACATGATTCCTCCGACAGGAAGCGCCAGCTGTCCCAGCACTTCTCCGTCACACACAATGGCAAGCCCGCCACCGCTGACATTTACGGCATTGGCCGCTACTGCCATATCCCTGTCATTTGTTCCGACCACAATCAGATTGTGAGAATCATGAGCAATACTTGATGCCACCGCACCGTTCTTCAGGCCGTATCCTTTCAGATACCCGAGCCCGATATGTCCCGTATCCTTATGTCTTTCAATGACGGCAAGCTTAATTATGTCGTTTTCTCTGTCGTCAGAAGTATCAGATGCAGTAATTATCTCTTCCGTAAGAATCTGCCCCTTAATCAGCCCGATAACGCGTCTGTTCACGCCATCTCCGTTTATTGTAAAATCCGCTTCCGTGAGTTCTCTCAGATTAAACGAATTGTAGACTCTTCCATATCTTTCATGCATTCTTGTTTTTGTAGTAAAGCAATCACTTCCCGCATCAACAAGTTTACCGTTTCGGGAAGTAATTCTACCATTGTAGTATGTTGCTAATACATTAAATCTTTCAATGCTGTCAACCACAATAATATCTGCCCTGTACCCCGGCGCAACCGCACCCTTTCCACCGATTCCAAAACACTGTGCGGCGTTCAGAGTCGCCATTCTGATGGCTTTGGCGGGATCTGCTCCAAGGCTGATTGCTTTACGGATAATGTAATCAATATGCCCTTTTTCAAGTAAATCCCCCGGATGCTTGTCATCGGTCACAAGCAGGCATCGACCATAATAACGTTCATCAAACAGTGGCATCATATTTTCAAGATTCTTCGCAGCCGTTCCCTCTCGCACCATTATCCACTGTCCGAGACGAAGCTTTTCAATTGCCTCGGTACTTTCATAGCACTCATGATCCGAGCCCACTCCGGCTGCCACATAAGCATTCAGTTCCCGACCGGAGAGTCTCGGTGCATGTCCGTCAATGACCTTTCCCGCATTCTTTGCCGCCATTATTTTATTGATAATTCCGCTGTCGTTTCTGACTGTACCAAACGCATTCATCAGTTCAGCCAGCCCCATCACATTGCCTCTTTTAAACAGCGGCTCCAGGTCTGCGGCATCCAGCTCGGCACCGGACTCATCCAGCGGTGTGGCCGGAACACACGATGGCAGCATAAAAAATACATCCATCGGAAGTCCGCTGCTCTGCTCCATCATATACTCAATGCCGTTTATTCCGGCAACATTTGCTATCTCGTGAGGGTCTGTTACTACAGCTGTAGTTCCATGTGGTATAACCGCTTTGGCAAATTCAGGCGGTGTCAGCATAGAGCTTTCTATGTGAATATGACTGTCGATAAGTCCCGGGCATATGGTAGCGCCCCCCAGGTCTATCACTTCTGTTTTTTCGCCCGCACTGTCCGCATACCGCCCCACACCTGCAATTATTCCGCTTCTGACTGCCACTTCTTTATCTTCAATTTCATTCGTAAACACATTCAGAACCTTGCAGTTTGTAAACACCATATCCGGTTCTTCACGTCCAAACGCAGTTGATATCACACTTTTCAGTTCATCAATCTTTCCCATAACATACCTCCAAACAATCTGACTTTGAATGGAATCATTTTACCACATTTTTTTCCAACGTGCATCAAATATTCTCCTTTATTTCTCCGTAGCGACAGATTTATCGGTCATTTCATCAATAAATTTACAATTGAACAGACCGCAAAAATCGCATATACTTAATCGTGTAATATGACCGGTGCGCCAAAAGCACCTACGTCCCATTGATACATGCTTTTTCTCGCACTGTGTGATTTCAAAATGCCAACACATTCATAATCCCAAAGTCGCGAAGCTGCGACTGACCGCGCAACAGACAGTGGACTTATGAATGTGTTTTGGAAAAACTGTGAATGGCACCGAAGAAATGCGTGTATCATTAGACGTCAGTTCTTTTGGCGCCGTAATCATAGTATTAGTATCAGTCAGAACATATATACAAGGAGAATCTAAATCATGACAAATACAACTATTCGTTACGCGAACTTTTGTCCCAACTGCGGCGCACCTAATTCGGGTTCACCGCTGTGTTCTTCATGCGGTTCATCACTGGCAATCGGTGCCACATCAAATGATATAATGATTTACGATTCACACAGAATTCCGTCCGATCTGCCTCGCGTCAGCGTAAAAAACTGCGGTTCCAACCAATTTCTTGTGATTTTTTGTCTGATATTCGGTGTCGCCTTTGCCGTTCCTCCGATTTCAATGATTTCCATCTCGTTAATGAATTCAGACGCCGATCTTCCAATCCCGCTTGTTTTGCTGTTCAGCCTCATATTCGGCGGAATCAGCATCGCATCATTTATCATACTCGGAAGACATTTTTATTTGAAGAGTCTTTGTAACAGCGGTGAATATATGACCGGAACGGTTCGCGGCTATGAAAACAGTAACTCCTACATAAACGGCGTCCCTGTACTGAATATATTTATCGAAACCTTTTACGAAGGCAGAAATGTTCTGCTCAAGCTCAACCTCGGGTCAACTGAAGAAAAGTACGCTGTTGATTCCGAAATCGGCATGAAACATGTAGGTAAGTATTTCATGATTCTCGATTAACAATTCACTGGTTTAGGATATCAAGCGGGAATCCTCGGTTCTTCAAGTGCCGAGATGAAAGCATAAAAAGCTTTACAGTCGAACATATATTTGCTATAATATAATTACTAATCGCAAGGGTGGTTTTGCCACCTACAACAAACAAACTAATTGCGATTATCTTAAAACTGAATATTGGTGGTTCTATAGGGTAGTCTTCCTATAGGTAAAATATTCAAAG
>JAZLIK010000144.1:0-23315 GCA_045617345.1 Lachnospiraceae bacterium
GTCATCATCTGCGAAGCGGTCATCCGTCGATTCACAGCTTTAAGCATATTAATTACATGTTTACTATTCATCACATAGTCAAATGACAATTTCTACAAGCTTGCTTGTAAAGTAATTGTCATCATGGCTATGTGATGTAGGCTGGACAAAACACATGAGATAAAGCCGTTTTCGTCTGGAAACGAATGAGCTACTGATTTTGTGGCGCGCTTTATGAATGTTTTTGGCCAGACGGTGAATGGTAACAATTACATAGTAATATCTGTTATAAAATTAAACTTGTATTTGATTTGACATTATGTTAAAATATTTAGGTTGTATTTTAAGTATTCTTATTATGCAATTCTGATGCAGAAGCCGATGGTATTGCATAGATTATTTTTCTATTATATTTACGGCTTTTGACATCTAAATATTCGGTTTCTGTTTCATGCCCTTTGAAGCAGGCTTCGGCAATTTTTAACTGCCGTTCAGGGAACAGTAACTTATTTATGTTTAAGGAAGAGATGAATTTATGTACAGGTTAGGTATTGATATTGGTTCAACTACCGTTAAAGTAGCTTTTCTTGATGATAAGGGAACCATCTTATACAGTGATTACAAAAGACATTTTGCAAATATTCAGGAGACTCTGGCAGAGCTTCTTGAAGGCATTACTGCAAAGTACCCGAAGGCTGAAGCCTGCTGCTCTATCACAGGCTCAGGCGGACTTGCCATAGCGGGTCTTCTTGATATTAATTTCACTCAGGAGGTTATAGCTGTTGCGACTGCCATTGAAAATCTCCCGGTAAAGCCGGATGTAGCGATTGAGCTTGGTGGTGAGGATGCAAAAATTATATATTTTGGTGATACACTTGAACAGAGAATGAACGGTATCTGTGCCGGCGGTACGGGTTCGTTCATTGACCAGATGGCTTCTCTTTTGAAGACTGATGCTTCAGGACTTAACGAATATGCCAAGGATTACAAGGCTGTTTATCCGATAGCTGCAAGATGCGGCGTTTTTGCTAAAAGCGATATCCAGCCCCTCATCAATGAGGGCGCTACGAAGCCCGACCTGGCCGTATCAATTTTCCAGGCGGTTGTAAATCAGACTATCAGTGGACTTGCCTGCGGTAAGCCTATCCGAGGAAAGGTTGCTTTCCTCGGCGGACCACTTACCTTCCTCAGTGAGCTTAAGCAGTGCTTTATCAGAACTCTTAATCTGACTCCGGAGACCACTATTGCTCCCGAAAATTCTCATCTTTTTGCGGCAATCGGTGCTGCACTTAATTCAAACATGCTTCCCGGCGGCATCAAAATGCCTGAGAAGGATGTTAAGAAGGTTTCTGTTAAAAAGTTATGTGATTTGTTGAAAAATCATGTAGACATAAAGTTTGAGGTCAGCCGTATGGAACCTCTGTTTGAGAATGAGAAGGCTTTTAAGGCTTTTGAAAAGAAGCACGCTGCTCATTCCGTTAAAAAGTCTCCGCTGGAAAAGTACAGCGGAAATGCGTTCCTTGGAATTGATGCCGGTTCAACCACCACAAAGGTTGCCCTTGTAGGTGAAAACGGTGAACTGCTCTATTCTTTCTATTCGAATAATAACGGAAGTCCTTTAAAAACTGCAATCAGGTCGATTAAAGAGATTTACAGCAGGCTTCCGGAAAATGTGAAAATTGTACGTTCATGTTCAACAGGTTATGGTGAAGCACTTATCAAGTCGGCTCTTATGCTTGACGAAGGTGAGGTTGAAACTGTAGCTCATTATAATGCAGCCGCTTTCTTTGATCCCGATGTTGACTGTATTCTTGATATCGGCGGTCAGGATATGAAATGTATCCGAATCAAGGATCACGCCGTAAATTCGGTTCAGCTGAATGAGGCCTGTTCTTCGGGCTGTGGTTCATTCATTGAGACATTCGCAAAATCACTTAATTTTGAGATAGCTGATTTTGCACAGGTTGCTCTTTTTGCAAACAATCCTATTGACCTGGGTTCAAGATGTACCGTATTTATGAATTCCAAGGTTAAGCAGGCTCAGAAGGAAGGAGCTACCGTTGCTGATATTTCTGCCGGTCTCGCTTATTCCGTTATAAAAAATGCGCTGTATAAAGTTATCAAGGTTACCGAGCCCAAGGATCTCGGTGAAAATATTGTAGTTCAGGGCGGTACCTTCTACAACAATGCTGTTCTTCGTGCTTTTGAAAAGATACTCGGCTGCGATGCTATCAGACCGGATATCGCAGGTATCATGGGTGCTTTCGGTGCTGCGCTTATTGCCCGAAAGGATTATGATGGTCAGCCTTCTACCATGCTTCCGATTGAAGAGATTTCGGCTCTTACATTTGAAACTTCAATGACACACTGCAAGGGCTGTACAAATAACTGTATGCTTACCATCAATAAGTTCAGCGGCGGCAGACGTTTTATTTCGGGTAACCGTTGTGAGCGTGGTATCGGCGGAGAAAAAAACAAGGACAATATTCCCAACCTTTTTGATTACAAGCTTGAGAGAATTTTCGGATATACTCCGCTTTCGGAAAGTGAAGCCAAGCGTGGAACGGTCGGTATTCCCCGAGTTCTCAATATGTATGAGAATTATCCGTTCTGGTTTACCTTCTTTACAAAGCTTGGTTACAGAGTTGTTTTGTCTCCTTTGTCATCAAGAAAGATTTATGAGCTTGGTATAGAATCGATTCCTTCGGAATCTGAGTGTTATCCTGCAAAGCTGGCACATGGTCACATTATGTGGCTTTTAAAGGAAGGCTGCAGGTTTATCTTCTATCCCTGCGTTCCTTTTGAAAGAAAAGAAACCGAAGGCGCTACCAACCATTATAACTGTCCTATTGTTACCTCTTACGGTGAGAATATAAAGAATAATGTTGAAGAGCTCAGGGATGAAAACATTATTTACGAGAATCCTTTCCTTTCTTTTGAAAATGAGACAATTATTTCGGACAGACTTGTTAAGCTTTTCACGGATAAGTCGAAGAAATATTACGATAATTTTACATACGATGAGGTTATAAAGGCCGTTTCAGCCGCATGGCTCGAGCTTACTCATGCCCGAAGTGATATGATGCACAAGGGTGAGGAAACAATTGAATATCTCAGACGTACAGGCAGAAAAGGAATTGTTCTTGCAGGCCGTCCTTATCATATCGATCCGGAGATTAACCACGGTATCCCCGAAATGATTAATTCTTACGGTGTTGCGGTTCTCACCGAGGACAGTATTTCTCATCTCGGAAAGGTTGACCGGCCGCTTATCGTAGTTGACCAGTGGATGTATCACTCCAGACTTTACGCAGCGGCTTCATATGTCAGAACTCAGAAGAATCTCGAGCTTGTTCAGCTGAATTCCTTCGGATGCGGTCTGGATGCCATTACTACCGACGGTGTATCGGATATTCTGAACGCTTCCGGTAAAATATATACAGTTTTAAAGATTGATGAAGTTAATAACCTTGGCGCTGCCAGAATCAGAATTCGTTCTCTTCTCTCGGCTGTTAAGGACCGTGAAAGAAATAATTATGTATCAAGAGTAGTCAGTGTTGCTCATGAACGTGTTGTTTTCACAAAGAAGATGCGTAAGGAGTTCACTCTTCTGGCTCCGAATATGTCACCTATTCATTTTGATGTTCTTCAGCCCGCTATCAGGTCTGAAGGCTACAATATTGAAATCCTGAAGAATGACGGTATGAAGGCTGTTGATGTAGGCCTTAAGTATGTTAATAATGATGCCTGCTATCCTTCTCTCATGGTGGTCGGACAGGTCATGATGGCCCTTCAGTCAGGTGAATATGACCTTAATAAGGTCGGTATTCTTTATACTCAGACCGGTGGAGGCTGTCGTGCAACAAATTATATCGGACTTATCAGACGAGCACTTGCAAAGGCAGGTATGGGGCAGATTCCCGTACTGTCAATCAGTACTTCGGGTATTGAGAAAAACCCCGGTTTTAAGTTTACTCCTTCACTGATTGTTAAGAGCATGCATGCCATCTGTTACGGTGATATTTTCCAGAAGGTTCTCTACAGAACCAGACCTTATGAGAAGGTTCCCGGCTCCGCTAACGCTCTTTATAAAAAGTGGCTCGGCATATGCTCGAAGTCATTATCAAGGCGTGATATAGGCTATACTCTGTTCTGGAAGGAATACAAGAATAATGTCAGAAACATTATTAAGGAGTTTGATGAGCTCGAACTTGATGAGACGTTAAAGAAGCCGCGTGTCGGTATTGTCGGTGAAATACTTGTAAAATTCATGCCTTCCGCAAACAATCACCTTATTGAGCTTCTTGAACGCGAAGGTGCTGAGGTGGTCGTTCCCGAACTCATGAATTTCATCCTTTACTGTTCATATGATGCCAAGTTCAAATATGAAGTGCTTGGCAAGCCGAAACGTGATGTTCGTTCAAATGCTATGATTATTAAGATTCTTGAGTTTTGCAGAAAGGAATCAAGAAAAGCGTTTGAAAAGAGTAAGCGCTTTGAACCTCCTAAACGAATTGAGGAGCTGGCAGAGTATGCGGCACCGATTGCCTCACTCGGAAATATGACCGGCGAAGGCTGGTTCCTTACCGGTGAAATGGTCGAACTGATAAAGTCAGGTGTTCCCAATATCGTTTGTGCGCAGCCCTTTGCATGCCTTCCCAATCATATTGTCGGAAAGGGAGTTATTAAGGAGCTTAGACGTTTGTATCCTGAATCCAATGTTGTAGCGGTTGATTACGATCCCGGTGCAAGTGAGGTAAATCAGCTGAACAGAATCAAACTGATGCTTTCATCTGCACTTAAGAAAATGAACGAGAAATAATTACTATTCATTATTATTCAGTCTTTGAATTGAAAAGAGAAATATATGTATAAGCCGGGACATTGGTTCCCGGCTTATTTATTTAGGAAATTACGTCGCTTATTGCAAAATCGCGTTAAGAGGATGTGACAGTTTTTACTGCTGTAGTATGTCGCAAACGAAACGTAAGGATATGTAAGTTTTTACCGCGGTAGTATGTCGCTAACGAAACGTAAGGATATGAAAGTTTTTTCTGCGGTAGTATGTCGCTAACGAAACACGAAGTTCTTAAAGCTTTTTTTCGATAAATTGTCTATAATGATTAGCGAAGGCAATGTGGCTGTTTCTCAAGCCATATGCATTATTTTTTCTGTAATACAACGAAAAGACCGGGAGCATAAAGCATCCCGGCCTTTTCTATTATCAAGGAAAAATAAGTTAATTGATAATTTGGTTGCATTATTTATTAGTATTCACAATCCGGTAAAAACATTCACAAAGTGCGCCAAATAATCAGCTGTGAATAGTAATTTTTATTCAGCAACTTCAACCTTCTCGAATGTGCAGCTGCGGCACTCTTCCTCTGCAGCACCTGTCCAGCAAAGAACACCATCGATATACTCGAAGTAGCCTTCGCCGTCCTGGTAATCAAGAGATGTTTCGATTGAACCGTCCTCAGCAGCAACAGCTGTTGCTCTTGCACAATCGTTATATACAAGATATCCGTTTTCATCTACATTGAGTGTCATTGACCATGTGATAACTTCTGTTGCAGAGTTAGCCCATGAAACAACCATTGTTGTCTTGCCATCAACGTTTGAAACACCGGCTGAAGCACGCATGCCTGTTGAATCCATGTATGCACCAACGATATCACCTAAAACGCCGTTCTCATCTTCGTAGTCACCCTTTGTTCTCTTTGCTACTTCATCAACGATAAGCTGGAATGTCTCGTTATCCATCTCGCCGTTGTCAAGAACTGTTAATTCATACTGACCATCAACTGTGAACCAACGAGCAGCCTTGCAGTTGTCTGCAGCAAGAACACATTCAGGCTCTTCTGTGTTAGCAAACATTGTAGAACCGTCTGCTGTGTAGATACCGCTGATATCATCAGTTGTAGCTGCACTTCTGAATACAAAATTAAATCCTGATACTGTGAATGTATACTGAGCGATGTCATACTCGCCTGCATGTACGATATTGAATGTTTCATCCGTTACACCCATAACACCGGGTGTGCAAAGATTGCATCCTAATGCTGCATTGAGTTCTTCGATAGAACCAACTTCCTCATAAGGATTTACGATTGTTGAACCACCGTCTGCATCGGGTACATCTGTAACTTCGGGCTCATCAGTAATTACAGGCTCATCTGTAACTTCAAGTGCATTTGTAACTTCAGGAGCATTTGTAACTTCAGGAGTTACTTCATCAGTTACTTCGGGAGTTGCCTCGGGAGTTGCCTCGGGAGTAGCCTCTGCTGTTGTCTCGGGTGCCTTTGTTGCTGTTTCATCTGTCTTGTTCTTGTCATTGTTGCTGCCGCATGCTGCAAGTGAAAGTACAAGTACTACACAAAGCAGAACGCTTAAAAGAGTCTTCTTCATTTTAACCTCCGTTTGAAGTCATTGACTTCTTATTGTGAATTATTTGGGGTATTATTCCCATTTACTGCAGACATACATCTGCCAACAGTTTGGAATTTTAACACAACATATAGTGAATTACCATAGGCACAGTTACCAAAAATTACTTTGTTTTCTTTTATTTTTTGGTAAAAATATAGAAAAATTGTACTATAAATACAGGCGGATTATATTTATTTATAAAAACAGATTATAATGTTACGAAAATGTTAATAAAGTATGAACAATTTCGATTTTTTTAAAATTGTAAAGCAGACAAGAAAGCATGTCGCTTGCGACATGCTGCGCCGCTTTTGCGTCGCGTCAGCGACAAATTACCGCTGCAAAAGCGTGCGCAACCTCGCGGAGCGTTTTTTACTTTATAGGATGCAATTTCCTATAAAGTAAAAAAAGCAGCTGTTTCTATTGAAAACAGCTGCTTTTGAAGTCTGATAAGGGAGTTTGATACTTGCGATAAAAGTATGTTATTTTTCTTTAAGCTTGCTTTTAAGAAAAAAATGGTCTTTATGACGCTTGTATTATTTTATAATCTGACTGAAATTCCGTTGTCACGCAGATACTGCTTTAAATCATTTATCTCCATTTCCTTATAATGGAACAGCGACGCTGCAAGTACAGCATCCGCATTACCCTTTGTAAAGGCATCAAGAAAATGCTGCATATTTCCAGCACCGCCGGAAGCGATTACAGGAATGCCAACATTGTCGGAAACTGCCCTGGTCAGCTCCAGATCGTAGCCGTTCTTTGTACCGTCACAATCCATGCTGGTCAGCAGAATCTCGCCGGCACCGAGTTCATAAGCTTTCATGGCCCATTCAACCGCATCAATACCCATGTCAAGTCGTCCGCCATGCTTATATATGGTCCAACCGTTGCCGTCGGCTCTTCTTTTTGCATCTATGGCGCATACGACACACTGACTTCCGAACTTGGCCGCTGCATCATATATCAGCTCCGGATTGTCGATTGCAGCGGAATTTACCGCCACTTTGTCAGCTCCTGCTCGTAATATGGCTTTAAAATCATCAACTGTACGTATGCCGCCGCCTACCGTGAAGGGTATAAATACCTTTTCGGCCACCTGACGCACCATGTTTACCGTTATATTTCTTTTATCCGAGGATGCAGTGATGTCAAGAAATACGAGCTCATCGGCTCCACATTTGCTGTAGTTTGCTCCAACCCCCACGGGATCTCCGGCATCTCTTAAGTTAATAAAATTTGTTCCTTTAACTACTCTTCCGTCTTTTACATCAAGACACGGAATAATTCGTTTTGTGTACATATTTTTCCCTTCCTTTATAATGAACAGAAATTTTTAAGTATTTCGAGACCGGTATCTCCGCTTTTTTCCGGATGGAACTGGCAGCCGAACAGATTCCCGCGTTCTATCGAAGCATCAAAATCGATACCGTAGTTGCAAACAGAAGATACTTCATTTCTATCGGCAGCTTTAAGATAGAATGAATGAACAAAATAAACATAGCTTTCATCGGGAATATTTTTAAAAAGTCTTGAATCCTTCTGAACAAGCTTAATTGAATTCCATCCCATATGAGGGACCTTCAGAGAGAAGCCTTCATTCATTTTGAAACCTTTGATTTCACCATGTAGAATTCCAAGACCTTTAACGGTTTCATCCGCTTCTGAGCCGATATTTTCATAGCTGTAATCAAACAGGAGCTGCATTCCGAGACATATTCCAAGGAAAGGAACGTCTCCCGCAATCATTTCGTGAACGGTATCCCTAAGGTTGTATTCATCAAGTTTTTTTAATGAATCACTGTAAGCACCGACTCCGGGGAAAATACAGTTGTCCGCGGCAATCAGTTTTTGTCTGTCTCTGGTAAGCTCAGCCTCAACGCCCAGAAATTTAAGTGCATTCATGACGCTCATCGTATTCCCGGCATCATAGTCTATAACGCAAATCTTTTTCATTTTGTCTCCTTTTGTCGATGAAAGTTATTATGTAATTTCTTAAGTCTGTCATTCGAATGACAAATGTATCAATTCTCATTTTGTGCAGACTCAAATTTGTATATTTATTTTGAATATTATTAGTCATTGTCAAATGTTTTTTTGATACATTCTAATGATTATGATTACAGTGCGCTATTCGCACAAATAAAGCTGTTCCCGTTAGGAAACGAATGAGCCACTGATTTTGTGGCGTGCTTTATGAATGTTTTGGGTCAGAAAGTGAATAGTAACAGATAAATTTCAGCCATTCATAAATATTAAAGCCTAAGCAAATAACATTCACTCAGGCTTTAAATCAGTTTTCCATATTTTTTAACTCTTCTTCATAAGTGCCAAGCAAAGTATATATGTACATACTATAATCCATATTGTCATTTAAATCAATAAGAGAATACGCTTCTTTTTCATCCATGTTGAATTCTGTGGCCAAAATATCAAGAATCTGATCCTTTACATAATTCAAATCATCGGTAATATCGAGCTGTTTTGCAAGATTATAGTACTTTTCATACCTCTGAAGACCTTTGATGAGCGAATCAAGAGCCTTTTCGGTATTATTTGATTTCATATAATAGCTGTATGAGTTCAGCTGTGTGTTTACATACATAACTGTCATGATTCTGTCATTCAGAAGCACATCTTCATCACGTATGTCGAGACCGTACACATCATAATAAGCTTCATTATAATGCTTCTTGTCAAAATCATCCTGAGCATTTGCAATACTCAGATTGTAGGAGTAAATGTTTGTGCCTATAATAATTACTATTGTTATTATGGCAAAAATTACGAAAAGAATTGTTGCACCGGCCTTATTAATTTTTCCGTGGTCAACTTCGTACTCGGCAATCGCAAGTGCTGCTTCTTTTTTCTTTTTTTCTTTTTCAAGTGCGGCGGCTGCTTTCTTTGCCTTCGCAGCTTCTGCGGCTCGTTTCTTTGCTTCGGCCTGCTCACGTTCTTTTATTTTTGCAGCTGCAGCCATTTCCTTCTTGCGTTCGGCATTTTTCTGGGCTGCTTCGATTTTATCCTGTTTTTTCTTTTCGGCATCTTCTTCTTTTTTCTTTTCTGCCTCGATTTCCTTTTCGGTCATTTCGACATTGGAGAAGATTTTCTTTAAAAACGTAATAAGTTTATTTGGCTTTTTATCTTTTGATTTGCGCTTTTCTTTTTGGGCTTTGGAATTAGTGTTTTGTTCACCTTCCGTATTGTAATCACCATTCTCGATATCGTCCATTACCTGGTTGAGAAGCTGGTCATTGTCGTTCAGCAGGGATTCTGCTTCTGCGGGAACATTAATTTTGTTATCGTCATTTACTTCTTCAAACAGATCGGTAATCGAGTCATCGGATGTACTGCCGACTGCCTCGCCCATCATGCTCCAGTCAATATCAACTACATTTTTATCATTGTCCTGATCGTCTATCGGACCTTCTTCAAACAGGTTTTCAAGGCTTTCGCCGGACAGTGCATCTATATCGATATCCTGTGATTCCGGCTGACTTTCTTCGAACATATCATCCTGGGATCTTTTTGAAGGAATAAGCGGTTCGTCATCTGATTCATCCATTCCGAAGGAACCGAAGATATCATCGATATCTCCCTCCTGCAGATTGTTTTCCTGATTCTCATCAGTCTGCCCGGCGGCATCCATGTCAGCAAACAGATCATCAAGCATTTCGTTCATTTCATCATTGTTCAAATCCACGTCCGGAGACTGATCTGAATCTGCCTGCGCTTCGTTATCCCTCGAATTCATGAATTCCTTTGCCATATCGGCAAACATGGCATTCATTTCATCGGCGCTCATATTACTTTCATTACCGTTGTCTGAGCTGTTCAGCAGATCTTCATTATCATCTCCAAACAAAGCACTGCCTGAGCTGTTTTGATCTTCATCATCGATTCCGAACAATTCGTTGTCGGAAAAGGAGTCATCACCTATACCTGCCAGTAAATCATCGAGACTTGTTTCACTTTCACCTGAAATCACAGGCTCCGGTTTGCTTTCTTTTTTAACTTCCGTCTGTTTTGGGGCTGCTTTTTCGGGTTTTTCTTTACGTTTAAGCAAAGGATTTGCAAACATGGCGTCTAGCGAATCGGCGGAAACAGAATTAAGCAGACTATCCAGATACGATTCGTCTGCCTGATTATTTCTATTCTGTTCACATTCATCACAAAAAGTCTTCCCGTCAGGAATCTTTTTGTGACACATCATGCAAATTCCCATAGGCGCTCCAATTATTTATCTTTATTTCCGTCCGCGTATTCAATAATAAGCTTGTCAACAGTCTGAACGAGCTGACCGATTTCGGGCTTTGAAAGCTGGAAGTCGGCACCTACCGATTCACCCTTACGTCTCATCTGATCGTTTACGAGTGATGAGAAAATAACTACGGGAAGAACCTTGAGTTCAGGATCGTCCTTAATCAGCTTGCAAAGGTGATGTCCATCCATCTGAGGCATTTCAATATCTGTAATAACGAGTTTTGCACGCTGACTGAGAATACCCTCCTGCTTATACAGACAAAGCTGATCGTAACACTCTTTACCGTTGTTAGTCATAGTAACAGTGGTATATCCGGCTTTAGTAAGTGCATCATGCATAAGCTTGCTTAAGAGAGGTGAATCCTCCGCAATGATGATTGGTGTATCATTTCTTTCACGAACACCGAGTGAATCAATTTCAGACATTTTAAGTCCGGTCTCGGGGCTGATATCTGATACTATTCTTTCAAAGTCGAGAATTACAATAAGCTTGCCATCCTTCTTAAAAATACCGGTTGCAATTCCGGTACGTGAATTGCTGATTGATGCGTCGGGCTTTGTAATCTCGGTCCATGAAATACGTGTAATACCAATGACAGATGAAACATGGAATGCAATGTTCAGCTGATTGAAATTTGTAACTATGTACATATCCGAGCCTGTTGTATCAAAAGGCTTGATTCCGAGTACACGATACAAATTGATAACTGTGATGATATCCTCACGGGGCATAAAAATTCCTTCTATACACTCGTGTGAATTCGGAATTTCCGTGGGAACCTGATAAGGAAGAATTTCTCTTATCTTGGCAACATTGATACCATAATGGTTCTGTCCTACGATAAATTCAAGAATTTCAAGTTCGTTGGTTCCGCTTTCGAGCAAAATATTAGTTTCCATATGTACACCCCCGTAAAATATTTATGTTGTGTTATGCCTGGTTAATTCAGATTAACATCAAAAGACCTGTCTGCCGAATTATCTGTGATTCTGAGTGTAAAATCTCCTTCTTCAAGCTCTGTGTAAAACAACAGAGTCACATCGATTGCTTTTCCGGAATCAATGTTTTCATAAAGAAAACGTAAATCCCTTGACATGGCAGAAATCTCCGATGTGCCGATTTTCTTTCCTCTGTTATAGAGAGTGTATGTCATGTCATAGCCGACAGCATCAAACTTTTTTGCTTCCTTTGAAACATTCTTCAGTGAAAATGTGACCACGAAGCACTTTTTACCTTCCTTCGCCGTCAGTACCGAAGATTCATTTTCATAGTATTTATCGGTAATTACATAATTTTTGTAGGATAATTCAAAGTCACTGTCGAATATATCCGATAACTTTTCAAAAGTGTTTGTCTCCGATAATTCTGGGGGAACAGTATCCGTACCGATTGCAGACGGTGTGTTTGAAATATCGGGAACATCGGAAATATCCGGAGTATTCGTTATTTCGGGAACATCATCAGGCTTTTGGGTGATATCAGGTACTTCTGTAGGCTTCGGCTTTGATGTCGGAACCTCTGTCGGATTAATCAGTGCTTTTTCGTAATCCTTTTTGTCTAAAAGCTTTTCATTGTAATTTTTGTTTTTATCGTATTTTAAAATTAAATGAGTACAATACTGAGCAATCGCATCTGATTCGCTTTCTGTAAGCGGATAGCCGTCAATAGTGCACCCTGCAACGAAAAGCATAATAACAAGCATTAATGAAATAATATAAAGTTTTTTCACATAATCCCCTTCTCGTTGTAAAAATGGTAACAGTTTCGTTGATTTCTATATTTTTGATTTTATCACATAATTTGTAACATTTCAAGTATTCTTTCAAAAAACTACAACAAATAATTTATATTCAGTTACTATTCGCTGCCTGATCAAAAACATTCATAAAGCGTGTCGCAAAATCAGTGCTCATACATCTGCCTTTGTAGAAAGTTCAAACCAGAATTCAATGCCTGCACTGTGGTTGATGGCGCCGTAAGCACCATGATGAAGCTCCATAATGGCTTTTACTATGGAAAGACCGATTCCGCTGCCTCCGTATTCGCGTGTTCTGGCTTTGTCAACCTTGAAAAACTTGTCCCAGATTTTGTCAAGCATATCCTCGGGGATATTGCTTCCTGTGTTGAACACAGATAAACGAACCTTATCATCATCTGTTTTAAAGCTTATATCTACCACGTTGCTTCCTGACACATAATTGAAGGCATTGCTCAGGTAATTTGTAATAACTTCCTCTGTCATGTATCTGTCAGCCCATACATAAACAGGATTTGTTTCATTAAATACCACATTAATGTTTTTCTGTCTGGATATAATATCAAACGACATCACTACCTCGTGAGCCAGCTCAACAAGATCGAATCTTGACATCTGAACCTTTGATTTGCCAAATTCAATCTCGGTCAGATCAAGAAGCTTCCGAACCATTTTGTTTAGCTTCAGTGTCTCATCAATAATAACTTCGCAGTAAAATGAACGGCTTTCGGGATCGTCATTTACATCATCGGCCAAACCCTCCGCATAGCCCTGAATCAGTGATAACGGTGTCTTCAGTTCATGGGAAATATTTGAAACAAAATCTCTTCTCATTTCATCAATTCTGTTTCGGTTTTCTATGTCCTGCTCAAGTCTCACATTTGCAGATTTCAGATTTGTGATAGTCTGTTCAAGCTTGTCGGACATGATATTTATATTGTGACCGAGCTCACCGATGACATCACTTCTATTTTCGTCATATTTCGATGAAAAGTTTAGTCTAGCAACCTCATCAGTAATATGGGTAAGGTTTTTAAGAGGTTTTTCGATACTTCTGCTGAAAAGATATATTCCTGCAGACCCGATTATAAGAACTATAATTCCGCATAAGGAAAACAGAGTATTTGAGATTCCGGCATTTTCGGAAATATTGGCATAATTCATTCTGATAAATACAAGATAGCCACTGTCCGAATAACCTACAAGATCAATAAAATCCGTAGACGTTCTGACGTCAAACATTTTGTAAATATCATAACACTCATGCTTGGTTTTCAGAAGCTCCGGTTCGGCCTCATCCTCGACGGAGCCATACATATATAGTCTGAGCGCATAAGCGATACGTTCATATCTGACGCCGTAATGATTGCTGTTATAGCTTTCGGAAAGCTTCAGGCTCATCGGATATTCAAAATTCAGTTCCTGTCCGCCGAACAGCGATGAAGTCACAGACATGACGTAAATATAGGAATTTGTGCTGTTTTCGAGTTTTTCTACATCATCGTATGTATCAGAACCGTAGATAAGCTTTGAATTTCCAAGACATTTATTTAATTTGTCATATGTGTTGCTCAATGCCTTGATTCTTGAATCGGTGTAATATTTTTCCGCATACAGCGAATTAAATATCATTCCGCCGATCAGAAGAATTACCATAAGCATGAACAGAAGAAGTGATATTTTTAATTTAAGAGAGCGTCTAAACATAATCATTCGTCAACTTCAAATTTATAGCCTTTGCCCCATACGGTCTTTATATAGTCACCCTTGTCTCCCATTTTGCTCCTGAGCTTTTTAACATGAGTGTCAATGGTTCTTGCTTCACCGTAATAGTCATAATTCCATACATTGTTCAGAATCTTTTCCCGCGAAAGAGCAATTCCTTTATTTATTACAAAATATTCAAGAAGCTCAAACTCTTTGACGCTCAAATCAATCTGAACACCATCGACGGACACTGTAAATGCCTGCTTGTCTATTTTGATTCCGCCGACCTCTATTACATCGTCACCAAGCGAGTTTGTACGTCTGAGTATCGCTTCTACACGTGCTACAAGAATTTTCGGACTGAAAGGTTTTGTGATATATTCATCCACACCGAGTTCAAAACCGAGTAGCTCGTCTTTTTCTTCACTTTTTGCAGTAAGCATTATAATGGGGATTCTTGAAAGCTTTCTGATCTCCCTGCAGCATTCCCAACCATCCATTTTGGGCATCATTATATCGAGAATTATAAGTGCAATATCCTTGTCGGAAACGAATTTATCCAGTGCCTCTTCACCGTTTGCGGCTTCTATAACCGTGAAATTACTTCTGACAAGGAAATCACGAACCAGTTTTCTCATTCTTGGCTCGTCGTCTGCTATAAGTATTTTAATACTGTCCATTATTTATTCCTCCGGATTAAGCCCTGCTTCGTTAAGCTGCAGACTTAAAGCCTTTTCTCTGATTTCAAGTTCTTCTTCCCATGCTGCGTATTTATTCTGTATTTCAGCTTCGACATCATCATAAGGCATACCGCCACGATAAATTGTAATGGCAAATATGGCTACGATAATTACTATAAGTGTTGCTATAACAAGATAGCATTTTTTCATTTTGCTTCGATAATGTTCGGCAACCGTTTTTAGCTTGTTCTCTCTCGAAATGTAGGTCTGAATACTTCGTTTCAGTTCTTTTTTCTCGTTATCTTCCGTATTTTCCTGCTGGAGAGCTTTTTTATTTTCGCTGTCATATTCATCAAAGGATTTGTCCACTGAGGTTTCACTTTCGGAAATAAGGCTGTCGGTTTCAAGTGCAGTTTCGTCACCGATAGCTGCCGCAGCTCCTTTTATGAGATTTTTGTCAAAAATATCGATTGCGCGAATCTGTTCATCCGAAACAAGTCCTGAGCTGATGCAGAAATTACGAAGCTGCTTCATGTATGTAATCCCGACAATTGTATGAAGGTTTTTCCTGTCAAGCAGTTTATAGTACACTTTTAAAGCTATACGCGGATTACTGATGTCCATTTTGGACTCAATATACGATATAGCTTCCGATTCATGCTTGGCTTCCGCATAATCAGCAGAATTATTAAATTGGAATCCGTCAACCTTCAAATTATCCCACATAAGCAGTAACCTCAAATCAGATAATGTCGCAAGCTCCGGCGTTTATACAGCCTGATAATGCTTCATGATTTATATCCACAGTCCTCCGGACAAAACGCATTCATAAAAAATTTTTTTCTACACAGAACGTGACAACCATACAATAAATACCATGAACCCGTAAATATGTTTCCGGCTTGCGTTACAAAGTTACATGGCTATAGCGGCATTAATTATTAAATTACCTTCTGTTGCCGGCTTCGTTACTAATTTATCGATGTTTTCGGCTTGCATTACTTAGTTACCGGTTATTGCCGGTCAATTTCAGCGTTTTCAATGATGAAAACATCCTCACCGTTTCCATTATAATAATCTTCGCAAATCTTTTCAAGGATATACGTATCATCTGCAGCCTGACCGAGAACACAAACATGTCCCTGCAACCATGGAGCTCCGCCGTATTCACGGTATATTTCAAGGTCTTCGGCAGTTGTTTCCGTATTATATCCGAATTTCATATAGTCAGAAAATGTGTATCCCTTATATTCTACAAGCTCATTTATATTTTCGACAGATTCTTTGTCTGACATAATAATAAATAACTGTGATAAATCTGCTTTACCGTTTTCTGTAAGTGATACGCATAGAGAACCGTAGAGAGGATATAAATCATGGTTCATATCGCAGTCAGAAATGACAGTTATAGCATCTGACGAAGTGTTCTCAGAATCAGTTCCGGAGATTTCATTTATTTCCGAATTGTTTTCAGTTTCGGAATCAGCAGGGATTTCACCTGCCATCATAAGGTAATCCTTTATAAATGTATTAAAGCCTTTTCCGTTGTAGTATCCGCTGCCGGCAAGCTCTAGAAGTCTGTTTCCTGCTGTTTCTTCTTCACCTGTGAAGATTTTAAAGTCAATACTTCCGTAATCCTTTATATGCAGTCGTAAATATCTGACATCTTCATTATTTTCAATCTGAACAGGAATATCACTGTCACTGCTGCAACCGCAAAAGCAGAAACAAATGATAATTAAAAGAAATAAAAAGACTAATTTTTTCATATATACACCAATAACTATTTTATATTCATTTGATACTTACATCAAAATATTTTATATTCATTTGAATCTTACATTAAAACTATTTTATAGTTATTTGACACTTACATCAAAACTATTGTATAGTTATTTGACACTTACATCAAAGTATTATATATTCATTTGATCCTTATATCAAATCTTTTATTATACGTAAATTATAAAAAAGGCACAATGATTCCACTGTACCAATATTAACAAATAATATGATACAAGCGTCAAAAGTAAGTTATTTTTCTTCAAGCTTGCTTGTAAGAATAATAATGAACTTTATGACGCCGTAATCATAAAAATTTGTATGTTCGTTAAAATAAAAAAACGACAGTTCAATTATTTTTGCCCTTTTATGTCATCTGACCAATAAATTGAACCAAGTGGACCAGAGGGGAGTCGAACCCCTGTCCGAAAGCCTATCCCTTGCAGCTTCTTCCATCACAGTCTGTGTTTTGGCATTCCCTCCTGCTGACGCCCATAGACAGGCTTCAACATTCAGTAGCTTCATATTTTCTTTAACAGGGTCAAAGCTTTCCCTGCCAAGTTCCCCGCCTCATTGACGCCGGTTACAGAACTTGCGCTCTGTGGGACCTCACGGTTTTACCTCCTGCGCAGCGGGTTACACAGGTCCGACGTTGCAGCGCTTAGGCTACAAATGCTAAATCGTTTTCGTTAGCGTTTATATTTAGTTATCCGTTTATTAATGTGAGTGCAGACTCTCACAGATGGCTACCACAACTTCAAAACCCCCGTCGAAACCAGTACTGGCCCTTATTGAAACGGTTGTGAAACTTACCGTACAAAACATAATAATTCGAAGGTTAATAACATTGTAAATTTTCTGCTGTTTCGAACTGCTCGAAACGGTACAAATCACAGTCTGTCCAAAACGCATTTATAATTCCTGCCTGCTTCGCAGTCAGACGCTGTTGCACGTCTTACGGCTTAATAATGTGTTTCGTTCAGCCTCCTTAGTCGGACGATATTATCCGCAACCCGGAAGTAAGCTTCCTGCTTGTATTAATTATCAACCGACTGTGAATAGTTGCGCTGAATCAAATACTTTATCGAAGGTTTCTGATTTTAAAATCCTTTTCAGCCTCACGTTTCTGATCGTTTTTAGCAAGAGTATCACGTTTATCATAAAGCTTTTTACCTTTGGCGAGACCGATTTCAACCTTCACAAGACCTCTTTCCAGGTAAACATTAAGCGGAACTACGGTGTATCCTTTTATTTTTACGGCTGCATCAAGCTTGTTAATCTCGGCTTTGTGAAGCAGAAGCTTCCTGATTCTGAGCGGATCCTTATTGAAAATATTGCCCTTTTCATAAGGACTGATGTGCATACCGTAAATGTAAACTTCACCATTTTCAATCCTGATAAATGACTCTTTGATGCTGCATTTACCCATTCTGGCCGATTTTACTTCTGTACCGTGCAGCGAAATGCCGGCTTCATACTTGTCTTCAATAAAATAATCGAAGAAAGCTTTTTTATTATTTGCTATTAATTTTTTAGGCTTTTCCTTCTGCATAATCTACTCCGTAAAATAAACTGTTTACAGTAAACTATGATACCACATTTATAAAATTTGTAAAGCTACTATTCACCACTGATTTTGAGGCGCACTATTTGAATGCTTTTGGCCGGTCGTTGAATAGTAACGCTGTAAATCAATTGTATGAAAAATCACAAAAGCTCAAATTCTATTGTTCTGAGCAGTTTATCGGCAGAAACCAGCTTTACCTTAACACGTTCCCCGAGTTTATATGTTTTCTTTGTGTGTTCACCGACAATCATATAATGCTCTTCGTCAAAATAATAGAAATCATCCGGTATATCGCTTATCTTAATCATTCCCTCAACTGTATTGGGAAGCTCTACGTATACGCCCCATGATGAAACACCGGAAATAACTCCGTCAAATGTTTCTCCGATATGTGGCTCCATAAACTCAATCTTTTTAAGCTTCTGAACTTCACGTTCGGCTTCATCTGCTCTTCTTTCTGTTTTGCTGGACTGCAGCGCAGAATCGGGCAGAATTTTCTCATAATGCGAAATTCTTCTGTCATTAAGCTTACCGCGAAGATTCTCTTTGATAATTCTGTGAATCTGTAAATCGGGATAGCGTCTGATAGGTGAAGTAAAGTGGCAGTAATACTTTGCGGCAAGTCCAAAATGACCGTCACAGGATGTAGTATATTTAGCCTGCTTCATAGACCTGAGCGTCAGTCTGCTGATAAGCAGCTCTTCATCGGTGCCTTCAATCTTCTTCAGCAGCTTCTGCAGCTCCTTGGGATGAATTTCATCCTGATTCATTTTAATGGTGTAACCAAAGTTATTAATAAAAATTCCGAGCTTGGTAATTCTTTCGGGGTCGGGAGTTTCATGTGTTCTGTAAACGAAAGGAAGCTCCTGCCAGAAGTAATCCTCAGCAACGGTTTCATTTGCCGCAAGCATGAAATCCTCAATGATTTTAGTGGCCCTGTTTCTGTCATAAGGCTTGATATCTATCGGTTCACCCTTTGCATTCACGGTAATTTTACATTCGGGAATATCAAAATCTATTGAACCGCGTTTTGACCTTCTGAGTCTCAGAATATCACTGAGTTCAAGGCTGAGAACAAACATTTCCGCAAAATCCACGTACTCTGCAAACACATCCGGCTTATCATCAAGGTCTGATATATCTTCACCGTCGAAAAGCAGCTTTTTAATTTCGTCCTGGGGCAGATTATATGTATTAGTAATCTCACCTGTATATGCAAAGGTGCCGGTTTTCGGAAGTCCGTTAAGCTTTGCAAGAAGACGCTCACAGCCAAGCTTTAAACTGACGTCAAGAACCTTCTGCACATTTGTGTAAGTCATTCTTCTGTCTACATTTATGACAGTTTCCGCTATTCTGTGCCCAACGACTTCGCCCTTTGAATTAATATCCATGATACAGCTCATGGCAAGTCTGTCTGTGCCCTGGTTCAAAGAACAGATACCGTTTGAAAGCTGGTGCGGCAACATGGGAATGACGCTGTCTACCAGATAATTGCTGGTACCTCTCTTATATGCTTCTTTATCAAGCGGTGAGCCTTCTGTCACATAATTTGAAACATCGGCTATATGAACTCCGAGATGATAAATATCGCCTTCTTTTGTAATTGTAATTGCGTCATCCAAATCCTTGGCATCTTCGCTGTCAATGGTAATTGTCTGAAGATTACGAAGGTCAAGTCTGCCGACTGTTTCAGCCTGATCTATTTCAGAAGGAATTGTAGTCAGCTGATTTACCACTCCCTCAGGAAATTCAAGCGGAATACCGTAGGCTCTGATAATGGAGACTATGTCTGTTCCGGGATCGTCAATATGACCGAGTATGTCAATAATATGTCCTTCGGGATTTTTATCGGGACCGCCGTAATTGGTTATTTCAACCTCGACCTTATGACCGGTTACGGCACCCTTCGTGAATCCTTTCGGAATAAATATATCACTTCCGAACTTCTGATTGTCCGGAATGACGAAACCATATGTTTTGCTTCGCTGGAAGGTACCTACAACTGCGTCATTGTTTCTCTCAAGAATGCTTAAAATTCTTCCTTCGCGGCTTCTTCCGCCGGGACGTGAGCACTCACTTATCGAAATCAGAACTTTATCCTTATCATGAGCACTTCCTACCTCTGATGCAGGAATAAAGATGTCTTCATTTTCGTTTTCGATTCTGACAAAACCGTAGCCCTTTGTGGTACCCATAAACGTGCCTGAAAATGTATCAGCACCTGCAGCTTTTACGTTTCCCCTGTTATCGATAATGACTTTCCCTTCGGATATCAGTTTGTCCACGAGCTCCTTGAACTCATTTTTTTCTGCACGCGGAACCTGCATAAATGCGGCAATCGCTTTGAGTTTCATAGGTTTGTAGCCTTCTGCGGAAATAAATTCATATATTTTCGATTTTCTTTCTTCACTTTCAATTATGTTATTATCGTCCATAAAACACCTCCGTGCTTTGTGTTTGTGTCTGTAAATACACGACTGTGATTAGTTACTTAATTAATCTTAATAGTAGCATTTTTTAATAAAAAATACAAGTGTTCTATATTTTTCGATATTCTTAATGAATGTATTTGACAAGGCTGTTTGGTTCAAGTTATTTGAAAAGTTTTTTTATGCAAGTTAATTTTGCAAGTTATTTTGTCAACGTTGTTATTTACAAGGCTGCATTGACAAGGCTGTTATGACAAGGCTTTTATACAAGGCTTTTATACAAGGTTTTTATACAAGGTTTTGTAAGCTTAAAACCATGACCACTTACATTGCACCATAACAGGTCAAGAACACCGGAAGTGCTCTTTTCGTTGCACTTCCGGTGTTCTTATGATTAATTACGACTTATTTACTTTTCTTTAACTGTTACTTCTACCTGACACCACTTACCACTAATGTCCTGGATGTAGATGATTGCCTTTCCTTCACTCTTTGCGGTAACGGTTCCGTCCTTTGCTACCTTTGCAACTTTTGGACAGTCCGAAGTGAATCCAAGTGCCTTGCCATGCTTCTTTGGAATATGCTTCTTATCCTCATGCATGGTATATTTGACATCTACTGTTACCTTCTCGCCTACAGTCAGTTCAATCGCCTTTTGCAGTGCGGTAATCGTCTTTACGTTCGCATACTTGGCTGATGTATTACCTGCTATGTAGTGAATGGATTTGCTCTTTATCTTATTGCCGAGAGCATCGTATGCGACAACATAGAGTTTATAAGTCTTGCCTGCTACGGGCTTTGCACCGCTAATCTTCTTTATGATGAAAGAGTTGCCGTCTGTTTCAGCATCAAGCTCTGCCAGCTCTTTATATGACTTTCCGCACTTCGCGCCGTAAACAACATACTTAACCGCATCGCCGGTCCCGTTCCATGAAAGCTTGATGTAGCCCTTCCTGGTTGTTGAAGCCTCAGCAAGAAGAACATCCTGTACGTTCTCATAAACCACGGCATAGTCTGAGAAGTGTCCGGTCACGAAAGTGATAAGGCCGTTCTCATATTTGGTAGCCATCTTCTGAAGCTTGCCTTTCTCATCAATGTAGAAGACCTTATAGTTCTCGACACGTTTGCCCTTCTCAGGCTTAAAGCTTAATGAAACAAATGCCTTACCGCCCTTAAAGTCGTGGATTCTCTTTTCCGCGCTCTCAAAGTACGCCTCAAAGGTTCTGTCAACATCATAGCCCTTCAGGGCTGTGCTCTGTTTCTTATTCAGACGTTCCTCTTTTGTATCTTCTACAACCAGTCTGACTGTATCGCCCTCAGCGCCGTGAAGAACCGCTTCAAGTGTCTTTGCATCCAGCTCAACTATTGCTTCACTTAATTCCAGCTTAAGCGACTCAATCGGATTACTCTTGTCACTGACAATATCTGCAATAGCCTCCAGCGTCTTTACTGTAAGTTCGACGCCCTTTACAGCCTGCGTTGCCTGTGAGAAATCGATTGTAAGAGCCGTTACTTCATCGGCTTTCTTTCCATCAGTTGATGACTTATCATCGTTTTTCCTGTCTTCGGTTTCCCGGTTGTCAGTTGTTTTGTCATCGGTTTCCTGTCCTTCATCTGTTTTTTCTCCGGTCTTTACTGCTTCTTTCAATCTCTCATCAAGGATATCCTTCAGTGTGGCCTCGGTAATATCTTTAATTGCAGCAATTCCGTTGCTTATTTCGGACTTCACAGGTATGAAAGCTTCCCTGTTTTCCGTTTGCTCGTTGTATTCTTTAACAGGTGAGGTATACTCCTCTGTATTTTCTTTCTCCGTCTTCTTCCCGTCCTGTGTATCTTCCGTCTCCGAAACAGGTGTCTCTACCGGAATATATATAGGATCGGACTTCTTTGTTATCTTCGCCGTCAGTTCTTCAGGTCCGAATGCCTCATAATTCGTATCACTCTCGACCTTGTAATAGACCGTGTAGGTTCCGAATGCCGAGGCCGTTATATTCTCGATACTGTCAAAATATTCGATATCATCAAGACTGTACAGCAATGTTCCTGTCGTACAGCTTCCGGCTGAAACGAGAACCTGAGCGTTACCGTTCTCTGTAAGGCTGAGTGCCGTAGGAGCAGTTACGTTGTGAATGCCCTTTCCTATGGTTACTGTCAGGCTATCCAAAGCACTGTCATTATGGTTCTCATCACCGGCAACTTTGTAATAAACCGTATAACTTCCACCATTCGTTGCCGTAGGTATTGCTGTCGAATAATCATTATTTTCGGTCAGACTGTACAGCATCTTATTTGCCACAGTACTTCCATCTGCATCCTTTACAACACCTGCATTAACAAGTGCCTGCGCTGAACCCGTATACGACGATGTTATTGCTGTAGGTGCTGTCACTGTCCAATCAGCCTTGGCTATAGTAACTGTAATAGGTGTTTCAGACACATATTCATTATGATTGTCATCCGCTTCAACCTTGAAATATACATTGTATGTTCCGGCATCAGTACGGCTATAACACTCTTCAGAAGTTCCAAAAGCACCCTCTGTGCCCACTCTATACTTCATGGTTCCGTTCTCAACACTGCCAAATGAAATAAGTGCTTGGGCTTCTTTTGTATATGAAAGTCCTGTTTTTGTGGCAGGTGATGTGATATTCCATTCTCCCTTACCAATAGAAACTGTCACACTTAAAGGAGTCGAGTCATTATGGTTTTCATCTCCAACTAC
>JAZLIK010000145.1:0-11853 GCA_045617345.1 Lachnospiraceae bacterium
GACAAAACACATGAAATAAGCTTTAAGCTGCGTAGCAGCGTCTGACTGCGTAGCAGGCAGGGCTTATGAATGTGTTTCGGACAGACTGTGAATAGTAACAAATTATGTCCTATAAAGTAATATACGTTCCGCGAGGATGCGCACGCTATTGCAGCGGTATTTGTCAATGACGTTTTTTCACATTTCAAACGAGCAACCGCTTCGATTGTTGCCCGTTACAGGCAGGCCGCATCACAGCTGTTGGTTACATTGTACCTAACAAAGCTTGTCCCCGCCGCTTAATGGCGATGGGTTATATTTCTGCTTTTATTCCATAATAACATCAAATCAGTTTGGAATAACTTCCACGGTACAGGCAAGATGTCTTCCGTTCACAACCGCATATACGGTAGTCCTTCCTTTTGCTTTTCCAGTAACCTTTCCATTAGCAATGGTGGCAATTCCCTGATTATCTGTATCCCATCGTACCGTAAGCTCCTTCGCGCCCACACCGTCAACCTGAAGATTGATAATTGTACTCTCATACTGATGCAGCGTAATTCTGCTTTTGCTCAAACCGACTACAAATACCTTCAGAACACCTTTCTTTCCCGACTTAGTCATAAGTGTGATGTTGGCTGTACCGACTGCCTTCGCAGTGATACGCCCGTTACTGTCTACAGATGCTACGGACGGGTTGTCACTTGACCAGCTGAAACCCTCGGTAAAGTTCGAAGGAGTGATTGAATACTGAACAGCCGTCGTTTCACCGGAAACCATTACTATTTCATCCTCCGCAAAGCTGACATTCGATGCATTAACCGGTGCGTATACCTTCACGTACACCACGCTCTTTACATTCTCATCGTCTCCCGCTGTTGCGGTAATCATGCACTCTCCTGCCTTCAGGGCGGTTATTTTTCCGTTTTTATTGACTATTGCAACCTTTTCATCGCTTGAACTCCATACAGGCTTATAGGTTGCGTTTTTAGGCGATACGGTAGCAGTTACTTTTTTAGTTTTGCCCTGCATCAGTTCTATATATGATGTACTCAGCGTAATGCTGTCGGTAGGATTTATAACTCTTACTTCGCATTCGGCAAAAGCATCGCTTCCGTCTGCCGCAGCGACGGTAATTACCGCTCTGCCGGCCTTTACACCCTTTATCACACCCTTTTTGGTAACCGTACACACCTTCTTTTTACTTGTAGACCATGTAAGCCCCTGATTTGTGGCCGTCGCATTGGTCACGGTTGCATTCAGCTTCAGTTTCTGGCCTACCTTTATCTCAACGCTTTCCTCAACAGTAATTGAAACAACACGTTCTTCTACATTTACCAGACAATACGCAAGGTAATCTCCGTCATCTGAAATGCAGGTAATTATCGTGCTTCCGCCCTGATATGCCGTGACAACACCCTTCGGGTCTACGGACGCAACATTTTTATCGCTGCTGCTCCATGTAACCTCCTGGTCGTCGGCGTTCTTCGGGGTAATCGTTGCCACAAGCGCAAATTCATCACCGACCATCATATCGAGATCGGTTTTGTTCAGTTTGATTCCGGTCACCTGCTGTGTAACATTTACCGTACAATAGGTTGAAAGACCTGATTCGGTTTTTGCAAAAATAATACATGAACCCTTGGAAGCACCTACCACCTTTCCCTTTTTGGAAACCGTGGCAATTTTGGCGTTACTGCTTTCAAAGAGAAGTACATCCGTTGCGTCTGCAGGCTTCAGCTCGACATCAAGCTGATATGCCTCTCCGACATTCAGATCAAGTGTTGTAACATCAAGCTTAATATCCGATGCATTTCTCAAAACGGTAACTGTACATGTGCTGAATACACCCGAACCATCCGTTGCCTGTGCCGTGATAACACAGCTTCCGGTGTTCTTTGCCGTAATGTAACCCGTGGCATCTACCGTTGCAATCTTTGTATCCGAGGTACTCCATTTCAAAACCACATTTGAAGCATCCGAAGGCTTCACAACATATGTCATTCGATATGATTCACCGACAAACATGGTGAGTGCGGTATCGTCAAAATCAATTGACGACACACCCTGCAGTACCACAAAATCACAGGATGCCGATTTACCGTTGCTGGTAATAACGGTTACAACAGCTTTTCCCGGCTTGCCTATATATACCTTTCCGTTTTCATCAACGGTGACAATCTTTTTATCCGAGCTCTTCCACTCAAGCTTCTCATTTTCGGGAAGCTCCGGCTGGCATGTTGCATACAGCTGATAAAATCCTGCTGACTGTGATATTGTGACACTCGTATCCGATAACGTAATTGACTCAATCTTCTGAACTACCTTAATAATCATGGTTCCGACAATCGCATTGTCCGAATTGACTGCCGTGACTACGACTGTTCCAACCTTTTCTCCCTTTATGGTAATTGCCAGAGGGCTGACGCTTTCAATTGAGGCTATCGATTCATCCGAAACTCTGAACACAAGCTGTGTATCCGCAATTTTGGGATTTACGTTTGCACTGATTGTAAGATTCTCACCAACATTAACATAATCAGTCTTTGCACTAAGCTTTATGTCATCAACGGTAGCTATAACCTTTACCGTACACTGTGCACGTTTGATAATTCCGTTACCAACCTTTATCTTGCAGGTAATTCTGGCAGTTCCGACTTTTTTCGCCGTAACAAGTCCCGATTCATCAACCGTCGCTATTGACGTGTCATTTGAACTCCAGTCAATATCGCCCTGGTAGGGGCTTGGCGCCGTCAGCGAAAGCTGCATGGTCGAGCCTACCGTAAGTGTGGCATTGCCCGTATTAATCGCAATTCCGTCATTCACGGTAACGTCTATTGTCTTGTCAGTACCGTCGTAACCAATCATTGCCATGTCATCGGCATATGATCCGTATACGGATTCAAGTCGCTGTCTGCTGTAAAGAGAAAGCTTAATTGTTGCATCACCTTCACCGGTTGCATCAATGACACCGTTGTCCATACCGACTGCTGCCGTATGAACGTTATCGGAATAGAATCTGAACAGTCCGGGCGGAATATTGGAATTCGCTATCAGATCGTATGAATCGTATATTCCCCCGTTGTAATAGCTCAATACAATCGGTCCGCTCGGATAATTCAGCGGAACCACTATTACATACTGCAGGCTTTTTATCAGCGCCTGTGTAATGTCATAGGTCGGTGAAAGCTTCGCCGCCTCTTCGTTCTTTATTGGAATCGCTGTGACAAAGTAAACTCCCGAATCCAAGTCGCTGAAAACCACCCTTCCGTTTGCCTCACCGATTTCCATCTGTTTTTCGAGTGTATCCGTAATCTCATTGCTCTTTGATGCAAAATCACCCTTAAATACCCTCCACTTCAATGTATTGGCAAAGGTGGCATTGGTTTGCAGAACCACTTCGTTTTCTTTTCCCGATACACGTACCACATCATCTGTCTTCATGTCTGTAGTATATCCCGAAACATATCCTTCGGGAACTACAACCAGATTGTACGAAAGCACATCACCTTCACCCTGTTTTTCGTTCTCGGTACTGGTTCTGACCGATATGGTGGCAAAACCCGCAGACACCGCAGTAACAAGTCCCGTCAGTGTATCTACCGTAGCGACTGAGGGATCCGAACTGCTCCATTCCAGCGCTGCCGTGAAATCTCCCAGCTCGGAGGCTTCAACATCACTTGTAACATTTCCCGTTTTACCGGAGCCCGAGGTATATTTGTAAGAAACATACTTCAGCTTTCTAAGATAGTGGTTGCTGTTCGGATGATCGGCAGAATTTGATGTGTACAGCTGAAGCGTATATTCCGGATCTTCTGTGCTTGCATTCAGCAGACCGTAATTTCCGTTTGCATCCGAAGCCAGAATATTGTTCATGGTCGGATCGGTCGCCGATACATTATCCGACCACTGCAACGGCACATAAATATCGCAGTATGCAATTGCCGTGTATGTTACCCCCGCCGGTGTCTTTATGGTAACATACAGTCCCGAGAAACCGGGAGAGATAATATTCAGCGTAACACTGCAGGTAGCATCGTTCTGGCTTTCAACCGTGATTACGTTTTTGTTACTCGGTTCCCAGTAAATAACACTGCCCTGCTCTATACCGTCGATACATCTGAGGATGATTGTCAGTGTCTTATCCGCATTGTTATACAGTGAATAGTCGATAATCTGACCGTCGTTTACTTCCTTGTTACCGATAATAAAGCTGTAAGACGAATCAGGTGCGGCCATGGCCTCCTTTGTCTCTCCGAAAAGGAAATCCAGCGTCTTCCCAATCCAAGACCCGTCATTTGCGAATGCTCCCATCGGAAGCAGACTCATTGCCACTATTAACATAAGTGTGGCGAACTTAATCAGGGATTTTTTTAATCTATTCTTCATAGGCTCTACCTCATTGCATTCATTAAGATTCTATACTGATTATTATCGGCATTTCTGTAAAAAAAGTAAAGCGGATTTATAAAAATCCGCTTTACTACGTTACTCTTTTTTAGTTTTTTCTCCCGATTTCTTCTCTTTGGCAGAAGTTTCCTTTTTCTTCGCTTCTTTTTTCTTCTCACCGGTTTCGGCTTTCTTTTTGGTGTTAGACGATTCTTCCTTTTTCACGGATTCTTCATTTTCCGCGGATTCTTCCCTATTAACGGATTCATCTTTTTTCTTTGTGTTTTCCTTTTTTACGGGTTCATCCTTTACTTTTTTCTCTTCGGAAGCCGCTGAACCGCCTTCGGTTTTGTTCGCATCTTTCCCGGAATAAGAAATAGAGAAATTATCATCAATGATTTTGCCTATCATCTGTTTTTTCATATAAACATCAAAGCAGAGCATACTGATAAATGCGAATGCCTGAAGATAATCCTTTTCCTTCTCATCTTCAACATCTTCAAAGCTTACCTTCGACCTGTAGTACTTTTTTATAACATCCTTCGTAATTGAGGCCGCCTGCTCCTTTTCAATATCGAATATCTCGGTATATATCTCCTTTAAATCAATCGAACCCTTGTCTTTAAAGAACATATCGGTCAGCGGGCTCAGGATGCTTCTGGTATCGGCAATTGAAAGAATATTCTTAAGGTAGTATATAAAAAGCATTGTATACATATGATCCTTGGAATATTTTTTCTTTTCAGGTGAAGGTAACAGCGAATTCTTTGTGTAATTGTTAATCATTGTCTTCGTCAGAAGCTTGTCATCACTGTACCGTTTTGAGCCTTCAAGATGCTCATCCATGAAGGTCGTTACCTGGTCCATATATAAATCTATATTCGGAATCTCATCCGGCTTGACATATGCCACAGAGTTAAGCATTCTCAGCACTGAAATCAGATATTCCTTATTTCCGTTGCCGAACAGAGTTTTAATATCTCCGTTACCGAATATTTCCTTTATATTTTTGTAACCTATACCGGTCTTTTCCTTTTTCTTGCCTGTGCTCATACACTCTCCCTACAGGTTTCAGCGTCGTAATTATTTATGTTACTATTCACCTCCCGGTCGAAAACAGCCATAAAGCACGCCACAAAATCAGTGGTGAATAGTAACTTATTTAAAAAATTGTCTGCAGCTTATTTGTCTGCTGACTCAGCATTGTTCTCTGCTTCCTTTGATGCTTCTTCTACTGTATCGTCAATATCATCAAATTCATCAAAATCATACTCATCGTCTTCCTCGTCGAATTCATCGAGATAATCAGGCTTCTTCAACTTGGAGATAAGTAATACTATACCGGTAATGACAGCTGCTGCAGCTACTACCGAAACAGCAATTACAACCCACTTTTTACAACTCTTCCCGCACTTCTCGTCTTCACACTTCTTGCACCAAAAACACTTCATAGTAAGTTCTCCTCCTGATACATATATAGTTTTTATAATAGCGTTACCATTCATATTCAGGTAATTAAGTTTACGGATTTCCTCAGGTGGGTATGATAAATAATATAGCCTTTTCAACCCCTGTATCGGTATATTGTCCGTAAGCCTGCAAAACGACCATCATCTGCGTTCAATATTACCTGACTGTGAATAGGATTATTGTACCATATTATCTATATGGTGTCAAAAAAAACTTTGACAAATCGTCACCTGATTTGTCGGTTATTGTTTACCGTTTATCGATTACCGGGTTATTGATTTACCGGTTACTGCTTACTGTTTTACCGATTACCGGTTTATTGTTTTACCGGTTACTGCTTACTGATTTACCGGTTACCGGTTTATTGTTTTCCGGTTACTGATTACTGATTTACCGGTTACTAATATATTGTTTTCCGGTTACTGCTTTACTCTATCCGTTCAAGTTTTGCAAAGCCTGCCATCATTTTCTTTACTCCCGACGGAAATTCGACCGTAACCTCGTAATCTTTTCCGCCTCTGACTATTTGTCTGACAGTACCGATACCGAATTTTCCGTGTCGCACGCTGTCGCCCACCTCGTATCCGAGTGCACCGGTACCTGCTCCCGAGCCGAAATCACGTGATTCTCTTTTCGATGTATACGGGTTGTCGTCAAGACTTATTCCGGCTGATGTGCTTCTTTTTCCCACATCATGTTCTCTGAATGCCCTGCTGTGATGTTCTTCCTCACCGAATCTGTAACTGCTGTTCCAGCTTCCGCGATTCTCTTCCTCACCGAATCTGTAGTCGTTGTTTCGGCTTCCGTAATTCCCGCCGTCACCGAATCTGTAGCTGCTGTTTCGGCTTCCGCAATTCCCGCCGTCACCGAATCTGCAGCTGCCGTCTTGATTTCCGTAATTCCCGCCGCCACCGAATCTGCAGCTGCCGTCTTGTCTTCCGTAATTTTCTCTGTCCCCGAAGCCGTAGTTTTCGAAATTCTGACGTTTCTTTCCGTAGCCTTCTTTTTCATCGTCCTCAAACGAAAACTTCCTGTCTCCCGAAAGTGAATGCATTCTGCCGGTATTTCCCTGCTTTGAAAGTGCAAATCGCGGAATTTCGTTAATAAACCTCGACGGCAGATTATTGGCTATCTTTCCGTGCATCATTCGTGTTCCGGCACTGCTGAGAAACAGATGCTCGCGCGCACGGGTAACGCCAACATAGCACAGACGTCTCTCTTCTTCGAGCTCTTCTGCCGGATTTTCCGAATTGATGACAAGATATCCGGGGAAAACACCTTCCTCCATACCGACAAGAAACACATTTTTGAATTCAAGGCCCTTTGCACTGTGTATTGTCATCAGTACAACTATGTTTTTATCCTCAGAATAGTTGTCTATGTCGCCAACCAGAGCGACCTCCTCCAGAAATTCTGCCAGGCTGGGCACTTCCTCGTTGTCCTCTGCATTATTTTCATATTCCGTAAGCTTGCTCACAAGTTCACCGATGTTCTCCAGTCTCTCTTCAACCTTCATGTCATCATCATCGTCCTTGAGATAATCGGCATAATCTATGCTGTCGAGCAGTTCATCGATTATTTCCGAAAGCTTCATTCCGTTTGCAAGAGAACTCTTAAACTCCTCAATCATACCGACAAAACGCGCAATTCCCGCCTGCGCTCTGCCTGTTCCCGGTATTGATTCAAACCGCATAAGTGCTTCATAAAATGAAATCTCATGCTCGAGAGCATAATTCTGTATTTTTTCTTCTGTTGTGGCTCCGATTCCCCTTTTGGGAATATTCAGAATACGTTTTACGGCCAGATCGTCACGACCGCCGTCGATGACCTTCAGATATGCCAGCATATCCTTTATTTCCTTACGCTGGTAAAAGTTTACACTGCCGATAATTCTGTAAGGAATATTCATTGCTACAAGACGTTCCTCAAATATACGTGACTGTGCATTTGTCCTGTAAAGGATGGCATAATCACCGTATTCGGCCTTGCCTCCGTTTACTCCGGCAGCAATCTTTCCGACAACCTCACGTGCTTCCTCACGGTCATCCCTGTATTCGATATACGAAACCGGTTCTCCTCCGGTTTGTGCGGTCCAGAGAGTCTTATCTTTTCTGCCAATATTATGATGAATAATCCCATTTGCAACGTCCAGTATGTTCTTCGTTGACCTGTAATTCTGTTCCAGCCTGATAACTTTTGCCTCAGGATAATTATCTTCAAAATCCAGAATGTTTCTGATATTGGCTCCGCGGAACTTATATATCGACTGGTCATCGTCTCCCACCACGCAGAGGTTACGTTCTTTTATACCGTCTTCATTTGTATGCTCTGCCAGATGCCTGATCAGTTCAAACTGTGCGGTATTTGTGTCCTGATACTCATCCACCAGAATAAAGCGGAATCGTCTTCTGTAGTAATCAAGTGTCTCCGGTGCTTCTCTGAACAGCTCTATGGTTTTTACTATCAGATCGTCAAAATCAAGTGCATTGTTCGCTGCCAGTCTCTTCTGATACTCGTAGTAAACCCTGGAGTACAGCTTCATATTCACATCGCCGCCGACATTTTCCGCGAATCTGTCTGCATTGATAAGTTCATCCTTTGCATGGGAAATAACGGAAAGGAATGCCTTTTCCTTGTATTTTTTCGGATCAAGGTTCATCCCCTTTATGATATCACGCATGAGCGTTTTCTGATCGTCCGAATCATATATGGTAAAATTCCTGTCAAAACCGATGTTCTCAATAAACCTTCGAAGAATTTTTACGCATGAAGAATGAAAGGTGCTGACCCATATGTTTTCAGCGCCCTGGCCTACTATTCTTTCAACTCTTTCCTTCATTTCAGCCGCAGCCTTATTGGTAAAGGTCACCGCCATTATCTCATACGGGCTGTAATCCAGTTCACGAATGAGATATGCAATTCTGTGAGTCAGGACTCTGGTTTTTCCCGAACCCGCACCTGCAAGAACAAGCAGCGGCCCGAACTCATGGCGGACCGCTTCTTCCTGTCTATCATTTAATCCATCAAATATTTCTTCCATAATTCTCCCCATAAACTCTGTGTAATTCCGTACCTCACGCCTAAAGCAGCCGTTTGCAGTATGTTTTGAAGCTCTTCAGCCGGGCATTACCGCTGTATATCCGGTGCTGTTCACAGGCCGAACGCAGTCCAGCCAAATATTCCGGCTTTTACGCCGTCAGTCGATGTTTCACAACTTTTTGCCTATTCGTTTCTATTCACAATCTTTTAAAACCCATTCATAAGCCCTGACTGCTGCGCAGTCAGCCACTTCTTTGCAGCTGTAAGCTGATCTGAGCGGAAGTCTGCTTCAGTTCATTCCCGAACAAACGTCATCGAGTGACTTATGTCTCGTGATCATATGTTTTGCCCGTCAGAATCTTTCACCTGCTTTAACGTTTCTGCCCTCATTTTACCGATACGGCAGAAATAAAGATGACCAATCAGTGTAAATACACCTGTCACAAGAGCAAGTGCATAGTATGTAATTCCTCTGTTTAAAAGAAGGCAGGTTGCAACATTTTCCTGTCCCAGCATCATTGCCTGCAGGATAATAAATACACCTTCTGTAACACCTGTAGCTCCCGGAAGCGGAAGTGCATCAACCGAAAGCGAAATAACTATCTGAATAGCTACAACCTCAACCCAGCTGCAGTCAATTGAAAGTGCCTTAGCCACCATAAACGTAACCGAAAAATAAGCAAGTCTCTGAATAATGGTAATACCAAGACTGACAAAAAGGACATGAATATGCTCTCTGATATATTCAGCCGCCTGCTCATACTGACGAACTGAATCCATCGCTTTCCCGAGAAGCTCATCAGGCTTCTTTACAAGTCTGATTTTGCCGCCCAGTTTTACGGCAAGTCTTACGATAAATGCCGCAATCTTCGGCTGATATATGCAAATCAGTAAAAATACCATGAAGCCTATCTGCATTACACATCCGATAATAAACAGAATAGGCACTTCATTTATTGCATTCTGTGTTACATCGGGAGCCAGAATAAAGAACGCAACACATAAAATTACGAGCGTAAACTTGTATACAACCGTGATAACCATTGCAACAAGCGTTGAAACCAGGGAATCCACTCCGCATTTCATCATATAAATAATCTGAAGCGGCTGACCACCCGATGCACCCGGTGTAATCGCACTGAAAAAGAATCCGATATTTGAAAGAAGCAGACATTTTCCGATGGTCATCTTTGCCTTGAGTCCGCCAAACAGATATCTCATGATGCACGACTCACTGCAGACAAATATCACCATAAGAGCCACTCCGACAAGAACATAGCTTCCCTGTGCTGACCTGACCTGTTTCCATATTGTCGCGGGATCGTTGTCTCTGAAAATAAAATACAAGGCAAATCCCGTAATCAGCAGGATAAGCAAAATATTCAAACCGTATTTCAGTAATTTCTTTTTTCCTTCAGTTAATTTCACCTGTTCACCTCCGCGTCCGCATCGACGCAACAACTGATTATATCCGTTGTTGTGGGTATTGTCAAGGCGGGAAATAAATTTGGGACTGAGTTGCTGTTCACAGTCTGTTATTAATTACTTATTCTGCTCAATATACTTTGCCGCTGACATACACATACTATATACCGAGCCATTTTTCAGTTCAACACCTCTGGCTTCAAACATCTCACTTACAGAGCATACCTGATAGCCCTGACTGATAAGCCAGGGAACAACAAGCTCAACGGCATCGGCCGAACTCTTATAAAGTGAATGCATCAGAATAATATATCCGTCGCGCGCACTCTTCTGGACCTCCTTCAGTACCTCCTGAGCGTTCAGACTGGACCAGTCTCTTGTGTCATCTGACCATATAATAATCGGCGCATTGCAGACACTCTTGACGGTATCGTTGTAATTTCCGTAAGGCGGTCTGAACAGTCTCACCTCATCGCCGATTATTTTGTTCAGCTTGGCAAGATTGCCGTTGATTTCCTTATCTGCTTTTTCGGCACTGAGTGTCTTAAGATTTGCATGGTTCAGAGTATGATTGCCAACTTCACAGCCTGACTGATAAATCTGTAATACAGTGTCGGGATACCTGTCAATATTGTAACCAACCTCAAAGAATGTAGCTGTGGCTCCGTAGGATGCAAGCGTGTCAAGAATACGTGACGTATAGATGCTGGGACCGTCATCAAATGAAAGTGCCACAATGGGCTTTGCAGGATCAATCTCTCTCATTTCCGGTGCCGGAACCTCTACGGTAACCCTGCAGACATATTTTACTCCGCCGGCTTCTGCTGTAATCTCGCAGGTTCCTCTTCTGACGCCGAGAATAGTACCCTTCTGTGATACCTTTACGGTTTTCGAATCACTCGTAGACCATACAATGTCTGCAGTATTGTTCCTGAGTTTCAGCTTCGAATACTCGCCAATCATCACTGTTTTTTCCGTAAAATTCAGATGAATCCTTTTGCCCGGAACCTTCCATGATGCAGGCTTTGATATTTGCCCGAATATACCGTTTCCGTCAGCATCCTTATTATAAACTCTGACAAAATACTTTATCTCCGATTTTTTCGGTGCATCCCAGTCAGTGTCTGTAAATTCCGTGACCTTTGTTTTACCGATTCTCACATATTTTTCATCATCCACGGTTTTTCTGTATATTCTGTAAGTCTGTGCACCTTCAATTGCCTTCCAGGTAATCTTCGGGTTGCCGTTGATTCCCACTGTAACCGAAACTTCAGGAGCCTTCGGAACCGACGTCTTTTCAGCGGCAAACGAATTTATACTCCAACCGGTCTGGTGTCTCATAAAAAGTACTGTCAGAAGAAGTACAAACAAAACCTTAATCAGCTTTTTTTCAATAAAATTTGTTTTCATAGCTTTTGCCTTTCTAATATTTCAAGCATTTTAATATTTGTTAATGTAATGTTACTATTCACAGTTAGGTGATAATGAACACAAGCCTGAAGCTTGCTTCAAGGCTTGCGTGCATTATCACCCAACTATGGAGGCTGGACA
>JAZLIK010000146.1:0-18108 GCA_045617345.1 Lachnospiraceae bacterium
GATGCTGAAACAGAGGTTATTGAAAGCAAAAAAGTTACTATTCATAATCGGTTGATAATGAATTATACACTTCCGGCAGGAATTGACACTCAATCGAATAAACATAGCTGCAAAGGGCAGAAAATCAAGGTTTCCATTGATTTTCTGCCCTTTCTTTGTTATAACAATTAAGTTGATATACATACTCACATTTAAGAGGTAAAACGCAGTGTATTTTGATTTTAAGGTGCCCATTCCAGAGGAGAAGGGTAAGATTTTTGAGAGAATAATTAAGGGTGTCACGTACATAAACTACGAGTATGACAGAGTTTATAAGCCTGATAAGAAGTACAACATTCCAAAACGTACTACCATTGGCAAGAAATGTGACGATAATCCATCTATGATGTACCAGAATGCACAAACCTTGATGACAGTGTAAAAAGCATCGTCAAGGCGAATAAGCACCGTTGGGAAATTGAAGAATGTTTTCGTATTATGAAAACAGATTTCGAAGCACGCCACAAAACCAGTGGCTCATTCGTTTCCTAACGTAAACGGCTTTATTTGTGCGAATAGCCCGAGTGACGTATGTCACGAGATATGTGTTTTGTCCGGCCTCCATCACATAGCCGGTATGACAATTACTTTACAAGCAGGCTTGTAGTAATTGTCATACCGGCTATGTGGTGAATAGTAACTTTTTCCAAACGTTTTCATCTATGTTTTAATTTTTCGTAGTGACATTTTCGAAAAAATATGATATAGTCCATATAAACGTTATCGGGAAGTTTATCGAATCAAATTTAATAATATCAGGAGGAGTAATCATGAGCAAGCTTGAACTGTTCCGACTCAGTTGTTTTATTATCATTGTTGGTGGTGCGTTGGGACTCGTTGTAAGTGTGACAGACATGGTATTCATGATTAGTAATAACATATCTGCCAGTGACATCAATTTTTTGGAAGGCGTAAACACGATGGGCCTTATTACTTCAATCATTCAGGTTGTGGTATCAGGAATCGAAACCGCATGCGGCGTTTATTCATTTCTTCACTTTGATGATGATGCAATGCTCAAAAAGTTTTTTATCTGGGGCTGCGCAATTACCGGTCTGTGTCTGGTAAGCACCGTACTAAACACCATTTTTTCAAAGTTCAATACTCTGACATTAATTCTCGGTCTGCTTTTTTCAGCACTGTACCTCTGCTGTTCTTACCTTTACAAAAAGGAACGTGAGTAATGCTCCCGGTCAGTCAAGGTAATCCGTTTCCTCATCACCGATTTCATCGGCTGTAAGCTCACGGTCAAATTCTTCAGAATATACAAGCATATATGTACCTGTTTTAAACAGTGTCGATTCAAACACAGAATCATTTATTACCGTTTTATTTACACGGCCCATGATGCTTTTTCTGTTCGGTGTATAGTATAAATATGTATGAGCCATGTCGAACTCTTCCGGAATTGTGAATCTCACATTCAGGGGGAGTTCGATTTCGTTATCCACATCAGTAAAGTCATATGTAAACGCAATATAGTCTCCCGTCGTCACACCAACCTTTTTATATGCCTTCTTCATGGCGGATTTCTTTATGGAACGTGTCACTATCGAATCCTGATCGAGATATGTCGGAAGTGCCGTCACAATCTTAACATCCTTTTTTCCGTTTGTGGCCGACACCTCGGAAACATAATCAAATGTTGGCTGTTCAATAGCCGTACCCTCGATGATTACCGTTGTTGACAGAGTCGATCCGAAATACAGTGTCATAATGTTTTCACCGACATACCGAACTCTACCCGTATGGTATGTATAATTGTCAACCTGTTCTTCGGTCCCGTCCGCATAGGAAACATATACCTGCATTTTGGGCTTGAGGAAATTTCTTCCTACAAGTACCTTGCCCCCCGTATAATTGGCCCACATGGACACGGCCACTTTTTCCTTTACGTCAACTCTGAAATCAGCACTTTTATCGCCATAATAAACCTTCACTATCTGAGAACCCACCTCGTCAAACACACTTCGCGACAATTCGTAGGTTGTGATTCTCTCAGCCTTCCCGTCACTGTATACTGCCATAACAGTAATACTGTTTCTGTCAAGCGGAGTCCCGACCATGACACTTTCCGCATCGCAGTAGGCTGTCAGAGATGTCAGCTTTTCCCTCGGCACACCGATTACGCTGCAGGTAGTCTGAAACTCTTTATAATTTACGGTAATCTCCTGTTTTCCCGGAACGGTAATTCTGTCCGGTGTAACGGTAATCCCATCCTTTATCTGTCCTACGGTACCGTCGGAGTATATCGCCACTACATACATATCACGTGCATCGGGTGCATTTCCGATACCGACTTCATCCAGCTCGCACGAGGCCGATATCTGCTTTATTGCTTTGCCTACCACCGTAAATTTGGTTGTCAGACTGTTGTATATAACAGCAAACGTATTCGGTCCTTCTTTTTCAACAACTTCACCGGATACGATATAATGCTCAAGCAGCTCCTTCGACTGGTCACTGTAAACTGCATAAACATTCAGCATTTTTCTGTCGTATTTTTCACCGGCTTCAACGACCGACCCCGTGTACTCTGCCTCTATTCTCATTATTGTCGGTGACTGGAAATTGCTGTCGGCATACACCGGTACTCCTGAAAAACCAAAGGTAACTGCCATAACCGTAAACAGCATTATCGCAGCAAACACCCATGTTTTCATATTTATTTTCTTTATATAGGATATGCTTTTTCGCATATAACCACCTCCGAACCGTCCGTCATCAGCCGGACTATGGGGACACTTCCCCTTTCAGATTTATATCGGCATCTTCCCGGAATTACTTAAGCGAATTTGCTTTTCTGTTTGCAGGCCGTCCGAAACGCATTTTTGTCGTACAGTATCTATTTCACCAGTAATGCAATAATCAGTGCTATAGTTTCAAGCACCAAAAGTCCGGCAGAAGCGTATGCAAAATGTCTGGTTCTTCGTATCTGATCCTTCATTTCCTCTGTCTGTTCCCGATACTGCTGCTTCATCTGTTCCACATATCCGAGATGCGTGTTTTTGAACCGGTCAAGCTGTTTTTCATGTTCGATATTCAGCAGCTCGATCTGCCTTGAAAGATTATTAATTATGCTTTCCGGATTTGTCAGTTCTTCGGAATATGAAAATACTGTATCCTGTACAATTACCTTCCTGTTTTCCGAAACCGCACGTGTGTTGTTTTTTTCTGTAACCGCACGGGCTTCGTTATTTTCTGTAACTGACTGCGTACCGTATTTATCTGCAACGGACTGTACGTTATTATTATCAGTAACCGCCTGTGTGTCATTTTTTCCTGTAAATCCATGTGCTTTATTTTTTTCTGTAACTGCCCGTGCTTCGGTTTTTTCTTCGTACTCTGCAGTATTCTGCAGAGTATCTGCTCCGTCTGTTCTTTCAAACAGGTAATGGTTAAATTTATCAGAAATATTCATATTTTCATTGAAGCTGCCGCCTATGCTGTCCATAAAACCCACAAGCTCCTTTACGCTGAAACCCATAGCCCCTGTCAGTTCGCATACGCCGGCAAAGCCCGGCTTCTGAATACGCGCATAAAACAGATTGTTTATTGTATCAACGGTAAGCCCTGTTTCATCTGCCAGTCCGTTCAGAGTCTTTCCGCTCATTTTATACATTACCTTCAAAGTCTTTCCCAATAATACATTATTCATAAATCGCCTTTCAAAAAATACAGAAATTTTTGTATGCCATACAATTGATGTACATTTTTCACGAATATATAATAGCGCCAAAGTCAAAAATATGACTACGGACTGTCAGGAAAACTTATGACACCGTATCCGTATAATTGTCTTGCCAGCTGGAAACAAAATCTTTTGCAACATTATATCGCGACATTCTATCAATGTCCACAAATACTTAGGAGGAATTACTAATGAAAGAATTAACTATTTATCGCTGCAATACCTGCGGCAACCTTATATGCATGCTTGAGGATTCGGGCGTGGTTCCCGTCTGCTGCGGTCAGAGCATGCAGAAGTTATCGGTGAACTCAACGGATGCTTCCATAGAGAAGCACGTTCCCGTTATCAAAGCAGAAGACAGTCAGGTACGTATCTATATCGGTGAAATTACCCATCCGATGCTTCCCGATCATCATATTGAATGGATATTCCTGTTAACCAGTCAGGGATTCTATTGCCGTTCACTTAAAGCAGACGAATATCCTGAGGCAGTTTTCACTGTTTACCCCGATGAAACAGTTCTGTCGGCTTACGCTTTCTGTAACCTGCACGGTCTCTGGGTAAAATACGGTGAAACAGTCCCACAGTCTTCAGACACCGTCTCGAGCCGCAAAGGAGGGCTGTTATGAATAAATCAATGAAAATAATCAACACAGTAGCATTTCTTGCAATGATTATTGTAAATCTGCTTGCAAATATAGTACCCTTCGGCGGAAAAACGACCGGTGAAGTATCGGCCGCCTATCCCAATCTTTTTACGCCTGCGCCGATTACCTTTGCCATCTGGGGCGTCATCTATGTATTACTTGCCGGCTTCATTCTTTATCAATGGGGAATCTTCGATAAAGGCATTCTCAGCAGCGGTCTGGTACGTCACATCGGAATCTGGTTTACCGTAACCTGTGTGCTGAATATTGCATGGATTCTGCTCTGGCATTCCGATGCAATCGGTTTTTCAACACTCTGCATAGCAGGACTGCTGATTTCCCTTGTAATTCTGGAGAAAAAGACCTCGATATATTCCGACGGCATAAGGGGCTATGCCCTTTTCCGCGCCGGTTTTGACATCTATTTCGGATGGATTATCGTCGCTTCCATCGCCAACGTATCTGTATTTCTTACCAAGTACAACTGGAACGGATTCGGTCTCTCCGATTCGTTCTGGATGTCAGTTATACTCATTGCCGGTGCAATTATCGGTATTGCGACCGTTGTCGTCAGCCGTAAATATCTGTCCGGAGCAGCTGTAATCTGGGCATACACAGGCATCCTGATCAGACATTTTTCCACAGACGGATTTAACGGACGTTATCCGTTCGTAATAGCCATGACCTTACTCGGAATTATTGCCATCATCTGTTCCATAGCAATAACCGCAGACCGCTCCAAGGTTCATATTTTGGGATTTACAGGCGAGAATCCCGGTTAATTCAAATGCAGAGGCAGTTCGCGGGGCAATAAAGCAATAGGAAAAGTGTGCATCCCCATAGGGCGTTTATTACCTTGTAGGACGCAATCTGCTATAAAAGCTGTTTTACCTGTTCAAGACTCGCAACCGCTTCGCTTGTTGCTCGTTAAAAGCAGGCTGCTTCGCAGCTGTCAGGTACGGGGATTGTACCCCGCACCTGACAAAGCTTGTACCAACCGCCTAAAGGCAGTGGGTTATCTTTCTGCTTTTATATAACGCATTTTACTATATATTTTTCTTGATAGGACACAGTTTACTATAAACAAGAAAGCATGTCGCTTGCGACATGCTGCGCCGCTTTTGCGTCGCGTCAGCGACAAAATACCGCTGCAAAAGCGTGCGCATCCTCGCGGAGCGTTTTTTACTTTATAGGACGTAATTTCCTATAAAGTAAAAAAATAAAGACTCGTTCAGGCATATGCCTGACGGGTCTTTATTTTATCATTGTTGTTCAAACCGGGACAAACCCCCCGTAATAAACTGTAAGCTTTATCTCAGTCTGCACTTATGCTTGTCTTCAAATTCGGCGTCAGTCTGTGTCAGCCCGACGATTCCTTCGACAAGTCCGATAATGGCGGGGATGCCGGTCCAGCAGAAAACACACGACAGGACTCCCGCAGTTGTCTTTCCCATATAAAATTTATGAACGCCTACCCCGCCCATAACAATTCCGAGAACACCATAAAGAACTTTGTTCTTTATCGGTCTGTTCATTCGGTCGGGGTAATTCATATTGGGATTCATTACATAGCCGTTCCCCGGATACTGTCCCTGCGGATACATATTGCCCTGAAAAGGAACGCCGTTATTGAACGGCTGTCCGTTCGGGAAGTTCTGATAATTCGGATTGTTCCGGAAACCGTTGTCCTGATACCCGTTGTTTTGAAAGCCGTTATTCTGATATCCGTTGTTTTGAAAACCGCCCTGATAAGAAGCGTTTCTCTCTGCCTCTTCACGGGCTTTTCTGTAGCCTTCCTCATACCCGTCGTTGAAGCTTCGGTCGTATCCCTGCCAGTACCCGTTGTCATAACCGGTATCATACCCCCGGTTGTATCCGTTGTCATAATTGTACTGACCGTTGTTGCTCTGACTGCCGTTGCCTGCACCGCGCGAATTGTTGTAGTTCTGATTGCCATTGCCCGCATCACGCGGATCATTGTAATTTTCACCGGAATTGTCTCCGTTCTCCTGTCTGTAACCGTTTCCGTTGTTTCCGGAAACCAGATTACTCTGATACTGCTGGAGGCTGCCCGATGCAGGTTTGTTTACATTCTGTTGGTAATGCATTTACATCGCTCCTTTATTAATGCACCCTATGCCCATGCATCCTTTGAAGAAGGAATTCTGATGTCAGGCAAAAGACCTGCCACATCCCATACAAACCACTCGCCTGTAGAGGGTTTTGTACGAAGAACAATATATCTGGGGCTGTCTGCTCCTCCTGACTGCAAAAACATCTTTATATAGCCTTCATTTATGGTGTCTCTGCTGTGAGCCATCTCCTCAACATCAATTGTATAAGGCTGTGAAGGAGTATAATCGTTTGTGGGCACAGCACCTCTGAAATACGAGCGGGGCACATAGTCCTTTCCGTCCTGGAATCTGTCTCTGATAAACTGCTTTTCCCGCTCTGAAAGAGGCTGAGGTCCCTTGAGAGCATTCAACATGGCGATTCCGGTCTCCCTGTCACTGCCGTATGCGTTAAGTGCAACAACAGCCAGAGCACTGACCGCAAACTGATCCTTCATGTTATAATTACTGTCAGAGGTAAGCTCCGCAACAGACATCGGAAGTGTCTGAAATGTAAATGTTTTCTTTGTGTGTGTAGCTGCATTCGTAACAGCATTTCCAACGTTCTTCGCTGCATTGTTCACAGCATTATTGACCGATTTGTTTACATCGCTTCTGATTGCACTCTTGGCATTGTTAAAAAGAGAATCCAAAAAACCCATAAATAGTCCCTCCTGAAATATATTCTTAAAAACTTTCATCCACTGTAACTTCGGCGTTACCGTTCACAGTCTGTACAAAACCCGTTCATAAGCCCTGACTGCAAACTTCAGTCTTGTGTTCATTATCAACCGACTGTGAATATCAACGCTTCGTCAAAAAACCGCCGATATACGCTCGCAAATTTCCTGCTGAGAAAGCATAAAATACGAGAAAACACGTGTATAAATCGACGTCCGTTCTTTTGACACCGACATCTTCATGTCTATCATATATGAAAATGTTTAATTTTGCAACAAAAAACATCTTGCATTTTGTATCAGTTTTTGATACAATACAGGAGCGCAGAAAAATATCTGTGTCTGATGAGCGGAAATGGCGGAATTGGCAGACGCGCACGGTTCAGGTCCGTGTGAAAGCAATTTCATGAGGGTTCAAGTCCCTTTTTCCGCACTGATTAAAAGCCTTGATTCTGAGAATCAAGGCTTTTTCTTTTTTCTGATCAACCGCCGTCTCACTGCTTATGGAAGTTACGGCGCCATCGAGTCCATTTCTGTGAGTTTGTACCTGCTTCCCTCTGAATTCAATATACTTATTTCGGCCTCTCTGCAGGTAAAAAGAAGCACCTGCCTCTGTTCGCCCAACAGCTCATCGAGTGCCGCCTTCATTCTTTTTTCATCATAATATGCAAACGGTTCATCAAGCATAACCGGTACATCGGTATTTTCAAAGAAAACAGAACCAAGTGCCATTCTGAGAGCCAGATAAAGCTGCTGTTCCGCACCGGTGCTGAGTGTACTTCCGGATCTGTAGCCGGATTCGTCAAGAAAACGTATCGACATATCACTGTCAACAACCACCCTGTCATACCTGCCGCCGGTCAGCCTGAAGGCAATCTCTGAAAGAACTCCGTTCAGTTTTTCGCCAAAACTCCGGTATATCAGCTCCGACAATCCTGACACAGTCTCCATGGCAAGTTCAACGGCTTTCAGTTCCCTGTCAGCCTGCTCATTTATCTCAGTCAGCCGTATAATATCCCTGTTTTTCTCTTCTTCCGTATTCAGAAGGTTTTCTTCCTCTTCCTCATAATCCGCCAGCATATCCCCATATTCGATGCTCTTTTTCATATACATGTCAGCTCCGGACAGCTTCTCCGTTCTTTGAAACGCCAACAGCTCGGCTGCGTGCCGTTTTTCCGCCAGCATCATCTCAAAGCTGCTTTTTCGTCTGTTCCCGGCCTCCTTAATATCTGCCAGTCTGTTGTCCTTTTCACGAATAATGTCCGTCTTTTGTTTTTCATACTCAAGATTCTCGTTTTCCGATTCACTGCCCGCTTCAAGTTCGGCTCTGTTCTTTTGCCGGTCCAGATTCTCCGAAATAATGTGACGCTTTTGTTCGGCATCTCTCTCCGTGCCGTTCCTTTTCTCACGTATTTCCGCAAGTTTTTCAGCATTCGCACGAATCCGCGACATCAGATTCCCCGATTCGGCATTCAGTGAAAAAATTTTTCCGCGGACCTCGTTTTCGCTTTCCCTGAGCTTCTCCGTCCTGTCATTCTCTCCCTTAAGTCTCATATCGGAGGATTTGTCCTTTACGACATTCACCATCAGAAAGACCAGGCCTGTCAGCATCAGCAGAATCCCGATTAATATGCCCACTTTACTTTTTTCACTCAAAAGATAAGCGACCGCAGTCCCGCAAATAATAATCCCTGCACATAAGGGAATATTTTTTCTGAATTTCTTTTTTTCCGTTATCAGAGCTTCTGTTTTTTCGGTTTGCGCACGCAGCTCCCTCTCAATGTCCGAAAGCTTTTCGTTTGCTTCTTCCGTACTCCTCGTCAGACTGTTCTGTTCTTCGGTCAGTCTGTCGCATTCATTCCCGGTCTCGTGCTCTTCGTCAGCTAACCGCAAACCCGTCTGTTCCTGCTTTGCCTGCAGCTCCGTCAATGCTGCATGTGCGGATTGTTCGGCTTCATTTATTCTCTGACGCAGTTTTTCCCGGATACTGTTTATTCTGCTGTTATGCTCTTCACCCAAAGCTGTCAGCTTTTCATCCGCCTCGGAAATCACTTCTGCAGGTCCGCTTCCGTTATGTTCTTCATCCTTATATACGGTTCGATTGATTTCCTGAATTGCTTTCTCATAGCGATCCTGAAGCGCATCCGCTTCATCCGTCATATTTTCGGCTGTCTGTCCGGCTTCGTCCCTCTGCTTCTTCAGTTCGGCTTTCTTCTCCCTAACCTTCGCCAGCGTTTCTGCAATTTCAGCCGTTTCCTCTTTAAGTTTTTCAACAGTTTCAGTGTTATCCGATGCTTTAATGGCTTTTGCCTTTTTTTTAAGTATTTCAAGAGACCGGTGTATGTCAATCTCACCGGTTTTGGTCTGTGCCAGATTTGAAATGTAATTTCCGACACATTCCGGAAGCATCCTGTCCGTTATCGACCCTTTCTGACTCACAAGAACCGTGTTCACGTAGCTGCTTTCGTTCAATCCTTCAACAAGACCGGTTATTTTTCCGTCAGGAAGGTCAATTTCACGTCCCGTACTCAACTCGGTGCAGATACACTTTCTGGCATTCTTCAGAAACACTCTGTAAATTCTGTAGTCTTTGCCCTCATGTTCAAAATCCAAACTACCTTCAAAAGTCCCTGGCGTTTTCCACGGAAGATACTTCATATACCTGTCATCCTTCGAAGCGCTTCCACGCTTTATATCGATTCCGAACAGCATTGCTCCAATAAAAGCGAACAGCGTACTTTTACCGGTCTCATTTGCGCCGTGAATAACATTCAGCCCATCATCAAACACATATTCCCTGTCGCATATCTTTCCAAAACTTCCTATGTGAATTCTTTTTATAATCATTTGCTTCTCCAATATTACCAATTGCAATCCGTTCAAAGCTCTTAACTGTTTCTGTTCAATCTCCGTGCAAAGCTCTTTTACTGTTTCTGTTCGAGTTCCGGTTTAAGTTCTTTTACACTTTTTATTCGCAATCCGTTCAAAGCTCTAACTGTTTCTGTTCAATCTCCGCGTTCAAAGCTCTTTCTTAGTTTCAATTTTCTGCCCGACGTGAACGTCTTTATAAGCATTGCCTGCCGCGCAGTCAGAGACTTCTTGCAGCATACAGCTTATCCAGGCGAACAGCAACCTTCATCACTCGATACCAAGTAACGCAGACACTCCGTAATCAAGAGCCTTTCTGATTATCTCATCATCCGCATTCTGCCTTCTCATTTCACTGATAAAAAGGCCGATAACATTATCGCCGTTTTCCTCCAGCATTCTGTCGTAATCAAAATCGGGAACAGTTCTGTCTTCAACATCAACCACCGCTCCGGAACCGTTTATTTCGTCAAAACACTTTCTGTCCAAAAACACGTCCCTGTCAAACATAATGTCCGGATCTCTGCGCCCTTCAAATACAATCGAATAATAGTTTTCAGGTCCGCTTTCGGATATCGCCTGCGATACCTTCTCTTTCAGACTGCTGCCTGTCATATCCGGAGTAATCTCAAACGTCTTTTTTATATATTTTCTCCCGGAGAAATCAACAAAATTAAAGCATTTTACGGCGTCTGTGCCCTCTTCAATCACTCCCGTCATAAATCCGTGACTTCCCGTTTCATTTCGGTCAAGCGGTTCAGGTGAACCACAGAAAAACATATTCTCTGCAAGCCTGTCGGGTTTATGTATATGACCAAGAGCGATGTAATCAAAGTCCGACTGTGCCAGTTGCTTTATGTCAATCGGTACATCCGCAGCATCTCCGCCATGAACCATCAGGATATTTAAATGGTCGGGATTTTCCGGCTGCACATCCGCCGTCACATTGCCATAAACATTTCTTGAATGATAGGAAAAGCCGTACACCTCAGTATTGATGTCCTCAAAGTATACCCCTGTCGGTACCGCTGAATCAATGAAAGTAACATTTTCCGGCCACGCGAACCCCAAATACGCCGATTTTTCACCGACATAATCATGATTTCCCGCAGTAATAACCACATGCGTCCTCCCAAGTCTTGACAGAACCGAACATACTTCCTTCAGCTCACGCACTTTTGGCCTACAGTCAAACAAATCCCCTGCAATCAGCAACAGATCTGCGTCGATTTCCTTAGTATATGTAACTATCTTCTCAAATGTTTCGAATATTTCACGAGACCTCTGCTGTGCAAAAGAGAACTCCTTCTCGGGAATTCTTCCGATATGAAAATCACCTGTATGAACAAATCTCATATAAATCTGTCTCCTGTTGTAAACTCTGTGAACCGGCTTTTGTTGTTAGTTCCATGAACCGGCTTCTGTTGTAAACTCTTGTCTTTTTATTCACTTTACATTATAATAACTACGGTGTCCAAATACCGACGCCTGATTATGCACGCATTTTTCGTACTTTGCGTTCTCGAATGCATAAACATTCAAAATACGCTCATTTTTCGAAAAAAGACTGCTTTTACAGTTACTATTCAAGCATTACGATAATCGGGGTAAAAAACAGTGAACGGTAGCAAAAAAAAACTTAAAAACAATACAAAAAAGATGACAGAAGCGGCAATGATTGCCGCTTTATATGCTGTCCTCTGTATTATTTTCAAGCCTATCAGTTTTTCTGTGATACAGATCAGAATCGCTGAAATGTTTACCGTACTGCCGTATTTCACTTTTTCCGCAGTCCCCGGAGTAACCTTGGGATGCCTGCTCGGAAACATTCTCACAGGGGCAGACATTCTTGATATCGTGTGGGGAACCGTAGCCACGCTTATCGGAGCAATCGGCTCCTACCTGCTGAAGAAACACCGTCTCCTTGTACCGCTCCCCCCGATTATCAGCAATACCGTAATCATTCCGCTTGTACTCAAATACACCTATGGCGAAGCCCAGCCACTTCCGTTTCTAATGCTCACTGTGGGCATCGGAGAATTCGCTTCATGTGCCCTGCTTGGTCTGGCACTGATATTTGTGCTGAACCGTCACCGCAACACACTTTTCCGCACCGATTAAGCATTACGTACTCCTGAAGGAGACACATTAAATCTTTTCTTAAACAGCTTACTGAAGTGATATGCATCATCATAACCGACCATATCCGAAACCTCTTTTACACTGATTCCCGGATTTCTTTCAAGAAGCTCCTTCGCCTTGTCCAGTCTGATATTAATAAGGTACCTGATCGGAGTATCTCCCGTCACCGATTTGAAAATCTTGGAGATATAAAACGGACTGACATACATGTTCTCGGAAATCATATCCAGGGAAATTTTTTCCGAATAATGTTCCTCGAAATACAGAATAATCTCTTCCACAATCTTGTTTTTGTTGATTGATTCAAACGTGCAGTGACTTTCCGGTTCGCCGGGAAGCTGCTCGTCTCTCAGAATGTTCAGCATAAACTGAACGAGAAACGACTGCATCATATAATATCTGCCCAGTTTGCGGTCCTCACGTTCAATGCTCATGGAAGTACAGATTCTCATAAGCTTTTGTTTCAAATCCGGCCCGCACTTGTATACCGGCAAACTTTTGAGAATCATATGCCCCTCCGGCATTCCGTCAAAACAGAAATTCATGGCACCCATAAAGAACTCATATGTCGGCGTCTTTGGATTTACGCAAAAAGCCTGATGATATGTTCCGGGATTGAAAACGAGCAAATCTCCTTCTTCGATATCATACATTTTCCCATCTATTTTATATTTTCCTTTGCCCGACATGACAAATGCCATTTCAAGGTGGTCATGGCAATGATACTTCTCCTCATCCGTAGTTCTGATGCCCTTCCATGTATATAAAAATGTCGGTGTAAAGCCGTGTGAAACTACCTTGTCATCCTTTTGCATCGCAACCTCCATACTCTACTTTATCTGATATTCATTCGCTGTTAGCTGTTTTTCGGTAATGTTTTCAGCTGTTATCACGTATACTTTTTACCGAAAAAAATTAGTACCGTTTTTTCAGTTTTCCCATGTACTTCTTACCACAATTAATTTGAACCAATTCTCTTGTTTTTCCGTGTCAGACTTCAAGACTCGCAACCGCTTCGCTTGTTGCTCGTTAAAAGAAGGCTGCTTCGCAGCTGTCAGGTACGGGGATTGTACCCCGCACCTGACAAAGCCTGTACCCACCGCCTAAAGGCAGTTGGTTATCTTTCTGCTTTTATATAATGTTACTTTCTTCTTCCGACATTCAGCCGGTATCCGATAAGTGCACCGATAACTCCGCCAACAATATGTGTAAACTGAGATACATTGTCCTTCACGAATACACCGTCAATTATCTGCTGTCCGATGTAAAGAACCGCAACCAAAATAAAGGTAAGCGGAATCTCCTTCTCCCTGATTCCCGAAATCGATGCAAGAATAATAAATGCAAATACCACTCCGCTTGCTCCGAGGAAACGGATATCCGGGAAGAAAATAAAATCAATAAGCCCGGTGAAAACAGCCGTGACCGTAATGGTATAAATAACCAGCTTTGAACCGTATTTTTCTTCAAGAATCGGTCCTATCAGCAGTATCATCATCATATTTCCAACCAGATGACTGAGGCTTGCATGCCCGAAAACGTGGCCGATAAACCGGACATATGTAAGAGGACTGGTCAGCGACGACCTGTAAACACTGAAAAGCGTAGTTGTCGTTTTTCCGGATGTAATACTGTCAAGGAAAAGAACTACTGTACAAATCAGCGCAAATCCAAGAATCACAGGTGAGTTAATAATAATTTTCATTTTTTTATCGCTGCTTGATGACGCCATAAACTTATACCTCCGTAATGCGTAATGAATAGTAAAAAATAGAATACTGCTTCCAATCTACTTTTTCAGCTTTTTGTTACTCTTTTATGTTCCTTTTTCAAGTTTCTCTTTTTGTTTTTGTTTCTCTTTTTGTTTTTCTTTTTTATTTTTCTCTTTTTTATTTTTCTTTTGGTTCTCTTTTTTTGTTTTCTTTTTCTTTCTCTTTTTTGTTTCTACTTTTTTATTTCTCTTTTTGGTTTTCTTTCTCTTTTTTGTTTCTGCTTTATGCTTAAGCTCTGCGTATTAGTAATCATAGCCCTCACAGCTCCGAATATATTAGCCCTACCAACAAAAATAAAGTCGTAAGCATCATGCAGAACTTATTCCTCTCACAGCTCCATATAATTTATCGCGACTGTGAGAAATATCCACTGTATCATAGTATATCAGAAATTTACTATTTTGTAACCAAAAATTTTACTCATGATTTTCCCTGGGCAATCATCCGCCGTGTTTTCGTCGGAAAGCAGCCAGCATGGCCTTTCCCTGTTCGGTTACCGGCTTTATCCATTTGCCCGAATACAAATGTCGCTGCATCAGGCAGTAACGAATGGGTTCGTCAATATAACAGCAAATAAAAATCGCCCAATACGGTAGTTTCAAAACAAAACCTGCAACCAGCACGCAGGGGATAACCATAACATACATAAACAGAATTTCCAGCACCGTTCCAAACACTGCATCTCCCGACGCACGGTATGTATCATTCTGAATCCAGTTTCCCATTCTGATAACCGATGCCACCATAAATATCAGAAGCAGAATCGTGCCGATTTCACAGGATTCACCCTCGAGACTCATGCCATGCAGAATCGGTCCATGCAGGAGCATGATAAAGCAGTAAACCGCGAAGATTACCCCGCTGCAAAGATAGACAAGTCTTCTTGCCCGCTCGTATGCCTTATCGAGCTCTCCAGCGCCAACGCATTTACCCACAAGTACAGAAGAAGCATTGGAAAAACCCGCAAAGAATCCGATAATCAGTCCCTCAATCGTTCGAAAAACCGCCAATGCCGCAATCACCTGCTCACTCTGTCTTCCAAGCGTTATGTTTATTATCATATTTCCGACACCAACGAGAACCTCGTTGCAGATAATCGGGAAACACTTAGTAAAATATTCCTTTACTATTTTTTTATTCCAGGCAAAATGTTTGTTCAAATGGAACAAAAAAGGATACTTAGTGGCTTTTGCAAGAATGTATATTGTTAGAACATTTGCTCCTGCCGCAATGGTTGTAGCCAGTGCCGCTCCCCGTATTCCCATTTCCGGAGCTCCGAGGTTTCCATATATGAACACCCAGTTTAAGAAAAGGTTCGTCGACACCGATACTATTGACGCTACCATGGGGATTCTGACACGTTCGGTAGAGCGAAGCAGGCAGCTCATGGCCATCGAAAATACCTGAAGAATGTAAGCATAACCGACTATCTGCAGGTATTCTACTCCGATTGCCTGAATATCCGGCTTATCGGTATAAATCTTCATAATCAGTTCCGGAGCAAACAACGCCGCGAAGCCAAAAACCAGTGCCACCGTCATCATACATAACAGCGTCAAACCATATGAACGGTCTATTCCATCCTCGTCCTTCGCACCCCAGTACTGTGAAAAGAAAAGCATTCCTCCGCCTACAAATCCCCAGTACCCCGAAAACATCAGCGACGAAAACTGAGCACACAGTCCCAGTGCACCGACCGAAAGTTCACCGAGCGGTGCCACCATCATTGTATCCACCATGCTGGCCGTCGTAGTCAGCAAATTCTGAATTGCTATAGGAATAGCAATCGCCGCCAGACTTTTTATAAACGGCTTCCATTGAAACTTCTGCTGTTCCTTGTATATCTTTAACTCTTTCATCAGATTTCTCCGCGTTCTTCTAAAAATTTCAAAAAACCTTCTAACCCTCTGCAAACGTCCCTGTAGGTCACGTCAAAATTGTCCGTGTACCACGGATCCGTCACATCCGCACCCGACCCGTCAAACGTCAGCAGCTTATAAATCTTGCCCTGTGGATCTCCCCCCGCAATATAATTCATGTTCCTGATATTCGCCGTGTCCATGCCAATCAGGTAATCATATTCATCATAATAACTCTTCGTCATCTGAACTGCCCTGTGCGGCACAACCGGGATGCCCACCGAGCGCAGTTTCCCCACTGTCCCGTAATGCGGACCGTTTCCAATCTCCTCACGGCTTGTCGCCGCCGAATAAATTATAAATTTGTCTTCCAAATGGCGTTGCTTTACCATGTAGGTAAAAACGCCCTCAGCCATTGTGCTGCGGCAAATATTGCCGTGGCAGATGAATAAGACTTTTATCATAATCTCATATAACCTCATATATCGTCGCAAAGCCCCATTTTACGGGCTTTGCGGCGTTTCTTCAAAATTGCGTAACATCACATAAGTTCTCATAAAATCTTATATTTTTGACAAAATGGGGGTACAATGGGGGTACGAATGGGGGTACAAATGCCATTTTTCCACCACACCATTTGCAGAACTTAATTTGCAACAACTCTCTTCATCTCAGCCTCTGCATCCTCAAAATTGATATGAGTATAATGATCCATGGTAATGCTTATCTCGGCATGGCCCATTATATACTGAAGACTCTTTGGATTCATACCGCTCTTTGCCATATTGGTGCAAAATGTATGTCTGCATACATGTGGTGTAACCTTAGGCATCTGCAGTTTGTAAGTCCTGTTATACTTTTCAAGGATGTGCTGAAAATATTTTTCCCAATGAAGGGCTACCATCGGCATATCATTCTTGTCAAGAAATAAGAAACCGGAATAACCATCAATGACAGGCTCCGCCTTAGGCTTAACCCTTTTTGCTATAATAGTCCGGAAAGCCTCTTCTACGTCCTTTGTCATCGGTATCTCCCTGACACCACATTCCGTCTTGGGCAGTTCAATCATATAACGCATTTTGCTTGTTCTGATAAGCTGATGGTCAACGATAATTTTGTGATGCTTGAAATCAACATTTTTAATTGTAATCCCTACAAATTCCGAGATACGCAGTCCGGTATTAAACAGAATAAAAATAGCCTCATAATACCTGCAGAAATGCTTATCCTGTTTAACGAACTCCAGAAATTTACGTTCATTGCTCCGTGTCAGTGCTTCTCTGGTCACACTGTCGTTGACAATAACCGTAGCAAGTTCAAAATCAAAGGGATTCTTTCTGATAAGGTCGTCATCAAGTGCCATTCGAAATGCTGGTCTTAAGATTCCGCGAATAGTATGAATCGTACTGTATCCCTTTCCTTCTCTCTGCTGCAGGGTAATAAGCCAAAGCTTTGCATCCGATATTTTTATTGTATCAATGCGCCGCTGACCAAATGGATTCTCCTCAAGGAAATTTATAGTGGTCTGATAGCCTGCTTTTGTAGATTCCCTGACACCGATCTTTGTCGCAACATAGCGTTTCACAAGTTCAAGTACGGTAAGATTCGCACCATCAAATGCAATACCGGCCTGTTGTGAGGTCTTGATCTCCATCTCCTGTTCCCTTAATGACAGACATGGCTTCTTACCATCCGGCAATCTGTCATTTCTGTCAAGCTTCCAGCTATACAGATACCTCGCCGTACCGTTTCCATCGTAATACTTATACCGATATCGTCCGTTAGACTGCTGATACTCGCCGTTATGTAGTACACGGCCTTTATTATCCTTTCTTTTATTTGACATAATAGACACTCCTTTCAACTTAAAAGGACTGTCCCCGATAGGTTAGATTCTATCACAAGACAGTCCATAATTCATTATGTTTTTTGACATTTTTGCCATTCCTCCATGGCAGAGTTTTTCTTACTCACTGCTTAAACACAGGTTGCGCTGTCAAGATATCTTTCAAACAGGACCCGTTTTATTTTTACATGGCTTCCAACCTCAAGAATAAAATCCGCGCCGGGATGCTCCGCTATAATCTGGTAAAGTCTTCCTTCTCCGATTCCAAAATATTTTGCTGCCTCAGGCACACTCAGGGAATATCTGTTCCACAACGGAATCGTTGTCTCTTCACGATGAACATCACTGGTGGTATTTGAATTTACTTTTATGGCATTTGCCTGGTTAATTTTGTCCTGTAAAACTGCCACTGCCTGATATGCCATTGGCACAATCACCGGTGTTCTTTTGGGA
>JAZLIK010000147.1:0-3568 GCA_045617345.1 Lachnospiraceae bacterium
ACGGAACAAGTGTGTTTTACCAGAAAATTACAAGTGATGTGTCAGCAGTTACAGGCGGACTTCGCCAATGCATTAATCTGACCGGAAACATCATCCAATATCTGGGCACCATACTGGCCATTGGTTTCATTTCTCCGGTAATGCTGGTATATCAGGTATTGTCAACATTCATTCTTGGCATAATAAACATCTCTCATGCTAAGAAGATAAAGGACAGGGACCGTCAGGATTATATTCTCAATATAGATTATGTGGATATAATAAACGGAATTATCAGTGGAAACCGTGAAGTTAAACTTTTCAACAAAAAGAAAGAATTTGCAGATACTGTCAATCAGAAAAACGGTAAGTGTCTTGATTCTGGTATGGAAACAAAAAACGTCAATATCCGCTATGGAATACTTAAGCAAAATGTCTCTTTCATACTCGCTGCCGGTTATGTATTCATCCTTGTAGCTCTCTTATTCGGAGAGAAAATCGATCCGAGTCAGGCAGTGATACTGTTTAACTATAACAGCATCCTCGATTCGTCCGCTGCCATACTTGAACAGATCACAACATATTATAAAGACTTCACTCTTTCCTGCGAACGAATTTTCGGCTTTGTTTTCAGTGACGGGTTTGCTCCCGAGCAATTCGGAGATTTTCATCCCGAAGTATTTTCCGGTGCGGTTAGTTTCAGGGCTGTAAGCTTTTCTTACCCTGTTGCAACGGAAGATGCTGATAAAAGACTGATTCTGAATAATATGTCCTTTGATATACAGCCCGGTGAATATGTTGCCATAACCGGGCAAAGCGGCTGCGGAAAGTCAACGGTCTTCAATCTCATTACGTCTCTTTACCGTACAAAAATCGGCTCGGTCTGTCTGGACGGACGAGACATAAAGGGTCTTGATGAACAGACAATCAGAGCTAACATCTCGATAGTTTCGCAGGCACCTTACCTTTTTCACATGACAATCCGCGAAAACCTGCTTATTGCAAAGCCGAATGCATCTGATGAAGAGTTTAAGAAAGCATGTGAGTTGGCATGTATCCATGATGATATTATGAGGATGGAAAACGGATATGATTCTATTCTGACAGAGAGTGGCAGCAATATTTCCGGAGGCCAAAGGCAGCGCCTATCTATTGCCATGGCAATTCTTCGCAATACTCCGCTTATCCTGCTTGATGAGGCAACGTCAGCACTGGATAACATCCTTCAGGAAAAAGTACAGAAAAATCTTTCTTCTCTGAGTGGAACTCATACAATAATAGTGATAGCACACAGGATGTCGACTATCATCAATTGCGATAGGATTATGTATATGGAAAACGGGCGAATTGCTGCAAGCGGAACCCACAAGGAGCTTATGAACACCTGCAGTGGCTACAGAGCACTTTACATGGAAGAAGGGAATCATGAAGAATAATAATCCGGGCCGAACTGATGGAACCGTTATGCTGTCAAAAGTATATGTGGTTCTCCCTTCTTTTGAACCTGATGAGAAGCTTCTGTCTACCATAGACAATCTGATTAACTGCGGTTTTTCTCATATAGTTCTGATAGACGACGGAAGCGATATGAAATATGACCACTTTTTCTCCGATGCAGTTTTACTACATCCCGACGAAATCATCCTCCTGCGTCACAATCAGAACAGAGGTAAGGGTGCCGCCTTGAAAACAGGCTTCCGGTGGATTGTAAATAACAGACCTGATGCCGCCGGTGTCGTCACAGTTGACGGTGACGGACAGCTTCTTGCCGAAGATACTGTCAGATGCAGTCTCAATATGCTTAAGTCGAATCGCGTCACATTAGGATGCAGAGATTTTAATGATTCCAATGTTCCGTTTCGAAGCAGAGCCGGTAATAAAACCACGGTTTTTGTCTTCTATGCGTTCTGCGGGATCCATCTTACCGATACGCAGACAGGATTAAGAGCAATACCTGCAAGATACCTTCCTGCATTCTCCGAGGTAACCGGGGACCGGTTTGAATATGAGACAAATATGCTGCTTACCATGAAAGACATGCATCTGGATTTTGATGAAGTATGTATTTCTACTGTTTATATAGATAATAACAGCAGTACACATTTTAACACTGTGAAAGACTCTTTCAGAATTTACTGGGTGATACTCACTCACCGTTTTTCTCAAAAGTCTATCAAAACCGATAATTGAAAGGATTGACACATGAGTAAATCATCGAAAACTCAGAAGAAAAGCGTTATTCCCTTCGTTGCGTATAATCTCGGGCTGGCATTAGCTCTTATTGTGATGATACTAAATAAAATCTTCAACGGTTCGTCGCGCTCTGCCAGAAATGCTCTGACAATGACACTGCTTGAACCGAGCGGAACTAAATGGATACCTCCTTTGTTTTTGGGTAGAAAAACTGTTGAAGAGATACGCAATGCCGGCAAAAATAAAACTTCGGAAAACGCCGACATGCTTGCATCTGTTTCTGAATATGAAAAAAACTTCAATGTAATCTCTGCAGATATTGACTGGAGTCTTTATCCTGACGGCATAAAAATTGAAAAGTATAGAGGAAGAACTTACGATGCGCATATCATGTTCGTTAATGACCCTTCCCGCCTATATCTTGCTTTGAGTTCTTATAACGGCTTTTCGGAATCTCTGCCCGGTAAGCGTCTCCACATCATGATGGATGAAGAAAATGCTTCTGCAGGAGTCAACGCAGGAGCCTTTAACGACGATGGCAGTGCCGGTTCCCATGTAGGTTCTGTACCGGCCGGTCTAATCATCCACGAAGGAAAAGTCTATTCCAATGTTCATAAAGAACTGGTACCTGAGCAAGGCTTTTGCGGATTCAACAAAAACCACGTTCTTGTAGTTTCATCTGACATGAGTGAAGAGGAAGCACTTGTGGAAAGTATCCTTGAAGGATGTGAATTCGGACCTGTTCTTATCAAGAACAATAAAATTAATCATTCTATATATTCTGGAAATTCCGGCTACAATCCAAGGACTGCTATCGGACAGCGCGCAGACGGAACCGTCATTCTTCTATGTGTTGACGGCAGACAGGCTGGCTCATTTGGTGCTACATACAAGGATCTTATTGACATTATGACTGCCTACGGAGCCTGCAACGCCTTTAATCTGGATGGTGGCTCATCCTCTGCTATGTTCTATCGCGACGAATCCGGAATATATGGTGAACGTGGTCAGGTGCGGATGCTTAGCAGTTATTCTGTTATGCAGACTATCCCCAGAAGAATGCCTACATTCTGGATGGTAAAACCATTGAAAGGTGAATGTAATGATAAATAAAAAGTCATATCTCATATCCACAGGACTTTTCGCTGTTTTGGCAGCAGTAATTATGAAAAAACTCGATACCGGTTTGCGGGAGTACGAAGCCGGTCAGCCTAACAATTATGCTGAAAAAGTATTCCGGTATTTTTTTGCAAGTAATCCTTATGCATCCTTTCTGGAGATATCATCGGGTTTGTCTGATGATAAAAAATATCTTGTACTGCATAATGATTCTCCTATTGCGGTTTTTATTATAGAGCCGAAAAATCAAACAGAAAAAACCGCCATCAAATGGCGG
>JAZLIK010000148.1:0-19616 GCA_045617345.1 Lachnospiraceae bacterium
TTTCATCTGTTCTTCAGTAAGCACGATAGTTTTAACTGTATTCGGCATAATAGACTTCCTCCCTCTCACTCGTAAGTCTATTATAGCATATATTGGGCGTCAAGTAAAACACTTTGTTAATTAACGTGGGTTATACTAGTCAAAAACACCTCAGATGTTACACCGCAGAATCCCTTCTGCCCGTTGTCCCTGTCTGACATACATTTTCTGGGGCAAAGCTCACATTTCATTATTTTGCACACTTTCACTCAAATTTTCAAGTATTTTGTTAAAACTTTCTTCATCAACAGGCTTTGAAAAAATATAACCCTGAAGCTTCTCACAGCATGCATCAATCAGAAAACGACGCTGTTCTTCGTGTTCAACACCCTCACATATTACCTCAAGATCAAGTTTCTTGGCCATGTTAACTATTGAAGTAATAATAATTTTATCCTTCGGTTCAAGACTGTCCTTCATAAAAATCTTGTCAAGCTTCAAAATATTGATTGGCAGTTTAGTCAGTATATCAAGCGAAGAATATCCCGAACCAAAATCATCAATCGATACCTTCATGTTGTTCTTTCTCAGCCACATCAGTGTAAACTGCGCCGTCGGAAGATTTTCGAGACAGATATTCTCAGTTATTTCAAACTCAAGATACTCAGCCGGCACATTGTACTTTTTCATAAGCTTATCAATATAATCGATAAACTCAGTGTTATACAGGTGGATTCTCGAAACATTCATCGATATCGGCACGCATTTTTTCCCACAATCGAGTCTGTCACGTAGAAAAGTGAACACCTTATCGTAAACGAAATAATCGGTCTTTACTATGCAGCCGTTCTGCTCAAATGCAGGGATAAACTCATCGGGATAAATAAATCTGCCGTCCTTTTTCTGCCATCTGATAAGTGCTTCCGCTCCTACAACGGAAAAATCGCTGCATTTCACCTTCGGCTGAAAAAACACCTTAAATTCACCCGCCGCAAGTGCCCTGTCGCATGAAGATATCAGTTCAAGAGTCCTGCCCTTATCCTCGGTCATCTTCTTTTCATAGGCAAAACATCTGCTTCCCTGAAGAACCGTCGTCATCTTTGATGCCTTGCGGGCCGCCGTGGCGTAGGTCACCGCTTCCTCAACGCTGATTTCGTTGTCTCTGACAATACAGAATCCGCTGTTAAGTGCAACCTTGGTATCCCCGATCATGGGCCTGACACTTTCAAGAAATGCTTCATTGGCCGTGTTCACAAGGTTCTGAATATTCTCGTTAGTAATACCTTTACTGATTCTCATCGCAAACAGGAAAATATCCTGATACTCTCTGCATGAAGAAATAATTCTTCTCAGATACTGGTACATTACATACGGAATCAGCTTTAAAAACATATCTCCGACATTATATCCGTATTTCTCGTTAATATATTTGAAATTTGAAATATCCGTACTTACTACAACAAAATTGTGTCTGACATCATCCCTGACCTTATCTTCGACAAGGCGCATAAATTCATCAAATTTAAGCAGATTCGTGAGGGAATCCTTTTTGGAAAGAGCCGATTGTGACGTAATGTTGGGATGTGTATTGTCAAATCTGTCAAGCATATTTGCCAGCATCCCGGTAAATTTCATGAGCATCCCGACAATCGAAACATCGTTGCCCCTGCTTCTTCTGGAATCCATAAAATCAACGCATCCCAGAAAACGAGCTTCCTTGTAGATAGGAAAATGAAAAAGCGAAACCACGCAGCCGGACTCGATAATATTTATCAGACACTCTTTATCCGAATCCTTATCCCAGTAATAATAGCCGCCGTTCTTTTTGTATTCCTTGCGAAGCGAATTAATCGTAGTGGCCAGGAAACGTCTTTCAACCCCTTTTATCAGGCTGGGACCGCGTCGGTTCCATTCAAAGGTGCACTTAACCGCCGCACCGTTTTCAAAGCTTTCTTTTATACAGATGGTATCAAAGTCAAAAGCACTTCCTGCAATCGATAATATCGATTCAATATTTTCCTTCGTAACAGTATTTGAAGACGCAATGGAATTAACAGCATCAAGAAATACATTTCCTGTTGCCGCATCTCCTTTGTCTTTAACAAACATACTGTCTTCAAATCCCATATGCTACCTCTTCTGCCACCTGTCTGAATCTGCTGGACATTCAGCATTCCTGTGTGCCGCCCTGATTTCCACAAAGCAGCCGCACTCCAGGCACGTACCGTTCAGAAGCCTGTCGCAGCTTCTGCAGCTTTCAAGTCTTGAACGATATACATCATCCGAAGCCTTATCATCGGCCTTCATTGCCTCAATGTAATTCTTCACTGCGGATACCGCATCCGGGTCATCCATGTCTTCAAAAAGGCAACGCCTGCATCTGATTCTTTCCATACGATACTCCAACAACGTCAAAACATACCAATTAATTTTACCATATTTTTAAAAAAAGTAAATCTATTTTTCAAGCATCAGTCGCTAATCCCGTTACTAATATCGTTACTATTCCCGTTACTAATCCCGTTACTAATCCCGTTACTAATCTCGTTGCTATTCTCGTTACTATTCGCCGCCCGTTCAAAAACATTCATAAAGCGCGCCGCAAAAGCAGTGGCTCATTCGTTTCCTAACGGAAACGGCTTTATTTGTGCGAATAGCGCGTAGTCTGACGGAAGCTTGCTTCAGTTCAGACTCGAGCAAACGTCATCGAGTGACGAATGTCACGAGATATGTGTTTTGCCCAAATGCATTCAGAAGCCCTGACTGCCGCACAGTCAGCTCATCAGCTCAAAATCAATGCTGTGAAGCTTAAGTCCGCTCTGTGCAAAGTACAGTCTGAAGGTCGAATATCTTGAAAACAGCGGCAACTCATTTTCAAACGAAACCGGCTTTCCTCCGGTTCCGTTCCACGTATATGTTCCGAACGGACTTCCCATTGAGAATACGGTCATCGGTATCTGAGCCAGCTCGCTTCCCGTACTGCTTCCGGTTATTTTCATTTTGTACATACCCATATTATTCACTGTAAGCGCAAAGCAGTGTGTACTTCCTCTTGAGGTGTCAAGGTCTTCAAAATTAATACTGATTTTTTTATCAACTTCATAAAATTTAACATCCAAAAGACCAAACTCTTCACTTTCGGGAGCATTTACCATTTCCACCGCATAATCTTCCCCGATAAGCCTCTTAAAAGCATTTGTATGAAGCAGGAAGCTGCAGATGTTAAAGGCACACCGCTGGAGTTCTCCGATTGTCACCCTGCCGTCTTTGAGCGCATCCGCAATATCATCCTCATGCTCTGAACTGTTGGCGCATACCATATAGGTATCATTCTGTGCCCTGACCATCGCACTGAAATCACCTTTGTCCGGTTCACGATGCTCACGGTCATTGATATTCGCCCACCAGTCTGTCATGACCATTCCGCTAAAGCCCCACTCATCTCTGAGAATTTCCGTCACCAGTCCGTAATTGCCTGCTGTCCATATTCCGTTAACTTTTCCGTAGGTTGTCATCACGGAATCGGCGTCACCGAGACGAACCGCAATTTCAAAGCCTTTGAGGTAAATCTCACGAAGTGCACGTTCGGAAACAACCGAATCCATGAAATGACGGTTGGTTTCACGGTTGTTACCGCAAAAATGCTTGATTGTTCCGGTCACACCCGATTTGTGAAGACCGTTCAGCTCTGCTGCCGCAATAGTACCTGTAAGATAAGGATCCTCCGAAAAATATTCGAAATTACGGCCGTTCAGCGGATTCCTTTGTATATTCATGCCCGGTCCGAGCAGACAGTCTACATTGTCCATCGACATCTCAAGTCCCAAAAGCTCAAACAGCTCTGTTACAAGTTCTGTATTGAAAGAGGCAGCGATTGTAGCTCCGTTCGGAAGGCTGAAAGCCTTTGAACCGCAGTCAAGTCTCATTCCCGAAGGACCGTCGGAGCAGCATGCCGCAGGAATGCCGTAGTTTTCAAGCTCCTTTGTAACGCCTCCGAACGCAGATGCAGTTCCTGCCGTAACCCTGGGGCTGCCCATTCCTTCCCCTCGCACGATACAGTTCAGTTCGTATTCGCTCATCTGAGCAATGAACGCCTCCATGGAAGCCCTGCCATAATAAACGTCCGCAAGCTTAATACCCTTATCGCCGGAAACCGGATACGCCTTCGGAAGTCTCTCCGCAATTCTGACACCTTCGTCATATGCAAGAACCGGAACGTTTTCATACGAAATGCCGTAAGTTCCGTTTTCTTCGACTGCCTTTAATCTTTTAAACTCTTTTTCAGGTGCAAGCACCTGTTTGAACTGTTCCGTTACTACCGTTCTGTCCAACGTCACAGTCAGCAGCTTTTCAGCCGATCGTACATCCTGACCGACATAAAAATCATAATCTCCCGCTTCGAGTACATATGCATTTTTATAGCCGGTAACACCCGCATCATCATAAGATGAAATCAGATATGCACTAATATCAATATCAAGCTTCTCGGATGCGCCCGACATCAGAAGTCCTGTTTTAGCGTATCCGCACAAAGCGCGTTCAGGCTTTCCGAGCTTACCGCAGGGAGCCTTTACATAAACCATGACCGCCTTCTTTCCGGCTGTCTTTCCCGTATTTGTCACATTAACGCTAAGCGTCATGGTATTATTTCGATTTATGATATTCGCACTGTCTTTACATATTTCGGTCTCAGACACCGCAGCTCTGTCTTTGCACAGCTCTTCAGCAGACACCGCAGCTTCATCTTTACACATCTCTTCCGCAGACACCGCAGTTCTGTCTTTGCACAGCTCTTTAGCAGACACCGGCTTATAATTCTCCGCGGCGTTCAAAAAGTTCTCCCCCGAAGCTCCATCAAAGGTGATATCAAAAGATGTGTAGCTTAAACCGAAGCCAAACGGATACATAACGCTCTTTTGATTAAATGTCTCAAAATATCTGTATCCGACGTAGATATCCTCTTCATAAATATCCTCATTCTCCGTGCGTCCGAAGTTTTTCGTTGACGGGTAATCATCTATGTTCCGGGCTATCGTATCGGGAAGACATCCGCACGGATTCACCTCTCCTATCAGTACGCGTGCAGTTCCGAGTCCGCCCATCATTCCGCCCTGCCATGCGTAAAGACAGGCATCCGGCCCGATATCATTCATAAATTTCATATCTATAATATTTCCGACATTCAGCACAACCACCAGTTTCTTAAAATGCTTTCTGACAATTTTAAGCATGGATGTCTCTTCCGAGGACAGATAATAAGAACCGGCTTCTGCCCTGTTATCCTGTTCTTCTCCTGCGGTTCGTCCGATAATGGCAACCGCGCATTCATTTTTCTTCGCAAGCTCATTTACAAGCTGTTCGTCCGGAACCATCTCCTTCTGGCTCCAGGGTGTTCCGCCCCAGCCTTCCCCCGGATTGTAGGGATTCTCCTTCTCCCAGTCCGAATAAACCTGCTTCAGCTTATCATTTAATTTAATTCCGCATTTTTCAAGGCCGTCCGCAATACTGTAAACGAAGGGAACATTAACCATTCCTCCCGAACCTGTTCCGCTTTTGTAATAATGTGTCTGAATACGTCCGAAAAGCGATATCTCGCTGTTCTTTTCCAAAGGCAGCGCATTGTTTTCGTTTTTTACAAGTACATTTCCTTCTGCCACAAGCTGTGTGGCAAGCTCGCAATAATTATTCCAGTCAAGTTTTCTCATTGAGTCCTCCGTCATATATGCAAAGCCGATTTCGCGGTTCTGCCTTTAATAATAATTTAATTCATTTTTACCCTATTATCAAGCTGTTTCTGCTGTATTATCCCGTATATATCGCTGTAATTCGTTTCTACCGCAGTTTTCTTTTTCTTCTTGCTTTATCACGATAAAAGTTGTATGATTTATTAAGTTACGGTTACTGTTCACAGTAATCGGTTGTGGCATAAAGCTACACATTTCCATTAATCATTTCAGGAGGAAATTATGAATTCATCAGTTGACACAAAATGCGTTCAGGCCGGCTGGCAGCCCAAGCAGGGTGAACCCAGACAGGTCCCTATTTATCAGAGTACTACATTCAAGTATGACACAAGCGAACAGATGGGTAAGCTTTTCGACCTTGAAGCAGACGGCTATTTCTATACAAGACTTCAGAATCCTACAAACGATATCGTTGCAAACAAAATCTGTGCGCTTGAAGGCGGAGTTGCCGCTATGCTGACCTCTTCGGGTCAGGCAGCAAATTTCTTTGCTATCTTCAACATATGTGAGACAGGCAGCCACTTCATTGCATCATCAGCCATCTACGGCGGCACCTACAACCTCTTCGGTGTTACGATGAAGAAGCTGGGAATCGAGTGTTCTTTCTTCGACCAGACTATGACCGATGAACAGATTGAGGCTCTCATCCGTCCCAACACAAAATGTATTTTCGGTGAGACAATCACGAACCCGACCGTTACGGTATTCGATATCGAAAGATTTGCAAAGCTTGCTCACAAGCATGGTATTCCCCTTATCATGGACAATACCTTCGCTACTCCCGTTAACTGCCGTCCTTTCGAATTCGGATGTGATATCGTTACACATTCAACCACAAAGTACATGGACGGTCAGGCAGTTACAGTCGGTGGTGCCATCGTTGACAGCGGTAACTTTGACTGGCTTGCCCATGCAGACAAATTCCCCGGACTTACCACTCCGGATGAAAGCTACCACGGAATCATCTATGCTGAAAAATTCGGCAAGGCAGCTTACATTACAAAGGCTACTTCACAGCTTATGCGTGACTTCGGTTCCATCCAGTCTCCTCAGCATGCATTTTATATCAACCTCGGTCTTGAAACACTTCATGTACGTATGCAGCGTCACTGCAGCAACGCACTTGCTGTGGCAAAGTTCCTCGAGGCAAATGACAAGGTAGCATGGGTTCACTATCCCGAGCTTGAAAACGACAAGTACCATGCTCTCCAGCAGAAGTATCTTCCCAAGGGTTCATGCGGCGTAGTTACATTCGCTGTAAAGGGCGGTCGTGAAGCTGCCATCAAGTTCATGGACAGCCTGAAGTTTGCTTCCATCGTTACTCATGTAGCCGATGCCAGAACCTGTCTGCTTCATCCCGCAAGTCATACCCATCGTCAGTTGTCTGACCAGCAGCTTCTTGAGGCAGGTGTCGATCCCGATCTTATCAGATTCTCTGTAGGTCTTGAGGATCCCGAGGATATCATCGCAGATCTTAAGCAAGCATTCGAGCAGATTTGATATACCGCTGAACAGCAAAAACATTATTAGTTTTAACATTTTTTATTAATTCAGTCTTTTTACTATGTAAGACGCAGTTTTTCCATAAAGAAATACAAAAAGTGAGTCATGCGGACTACCTAATCAGGTAGCCTCATGGCTCACTTTTGCTTTCGGTTTTTGTCGCTAACGTGACACAAAAGCGGCGCAGCATGTCGCAAGCGACATGCTTTCTTGCGGTTATTCACTGTATTCATAATCAGTGAAGCAGTCTCTTTCCACCGGATTCATCTTCAGTGAAGCGGTCTCTTTCCACCGGATTATCATCAGCACCATTCAAGGTCAGTAGAAAATCCTTCATAAACACTGACGCACTTTTTCTGCCTGCATCCATTATTACCCGACCGTGAATATCAAAGAAAAGTCATATAATCCTCAAGATTCTTCTTCAACAGCGCCGGTGTATCAAGACCGTAAGGGCATCGGCTCTTACACTGTCCGCAGTTTTTGCAGTCATTGATTTTCATCATCATCTTCTGTCCGTTTTCAGACAGGTGCCCCTTCGTAGGAGACCTTCTGAGCAATAGTGACATACGCGCACAGGTATTTATCTCAATTCCTGCCGGACATGGCATACAGTAGCCGCAGCCTCTGCAGAAATCTCCCTTCAGTTCTGCGCGGTCTGATTCTATAATTCTCTTTATTTCTTCGGAAAAAGAAGGCGGATTATCATTATAGGAAATAAATTCCTCCAGTTCGCTCATTTTCTGTATACCCCAGATAGGGAGTACATTTTCATACTGTGCCAGGTACGCGTATGCTGCATCGGATTTATTTATCAAACCGCCGGCAAGCGCCTTCATGGCAATAAATCCCATTCCTGCGGCGCGACATTTATCCACAAGCTGTAGCTCCTGCTCACCCGACAGATAACTGAACGGGAACTGCAGTGTTTCGTAAAGACCGCTCTCAATTGCCTCATTCGCAACAGAGAGCCTGTGATTGGTAATTCCTATGTGTTTGATTTTACCGTCAGCCTTTGCTTCAAGCATAGCCTCATAGAGTCCGCTTCCGTCCCCCGGCTTTGGACAGAATGACGGATTATGGAACTGATAAATGTCGATATAATCGGTTTTCAGGTTATCAAGTGAAGTATTCAGATCCTGCCAAAACTTTTCTGCTGTTGATGCTCCCGTTTTGGTTGCAATAAAAACTTTTTTCCTGATTCCCTCCAGAGCTTTACCGAGCTTTATCTCGCTGTCCGTGTAGTTTCTCGCCGTATCAAAGAAATCGATACCGGCTTCATATGCTCTTCGAACCAGAGACACTGCCTCATCTATGCTCACTCTCTGCATCGGAAGTGCACCAAAGCCGTTTTTATCTACTTCTATTCCTGTTCTTCCAAGCCTAACCCTGTCCATAATTTTTATGTCCTCCTGTCAGCAATTCCATGACTGTCAGTCGTTTCTCATTTCTTTTACATGTGTTTTTGAATTACAAAAATCGACAAATTCAAGTATTTCGGTAAATTCGTCGTTGTGTACCACTCTCATCAAAGCCAGAAACATCTCCATGTCAAAATTTTTAACTTCGTCAATCATCAGTTCCATGGCAGTATTTCTGTCGAAAGCCGCACGATATGGTCTCTCCGACACAAGAGCCGAATACACATCACTGACGCGCAGTATTCTTGCTCCGACAGGGATCACATCTCCCTTGATATTGTCAGGATAACCCGAACCGTCAAAATTCTCATGATGATGAAGAATGCTTTGACGGAACTCCTCATCCCCGACATCTGCTTTTTTAAGGAATTCATAACCGAGAGTCGGATGCTTTCGAACATACTTTATTTCCTCAATTCTCAGCGCATCCTTCTGTCGTCCGTACAAATATGTGCCAAGCTGAAGCTTACCAATATCATGCACGATTCCCGCATCGCCCATCATCATACAGAAATCCTCACTCATTTTTAACTCTCGTGAGAGCATTATAGCGATATTGGCAACCATAATGCCGTGGTCAAGCGCCTCATCCACATCCTCCCAATGAGGCTGATTTCCATTAAAAAGTGTCAAAAGTTCACGTCTGCCCCTGTACATACTTATCCTCCGATATATTACGATAAGAGTGTCAAAAGAACTGACTCTCTTTTTTGATACATGTATTGCGTTTACTATTCATTTTTCTTCTCTGTTTCTACAGTACCCTTTTTGATTTTTTTCTGTCTATCATTTCATCAATCCGTGCCACATAGTCAACCACACTTTTGACATTTTCAACACGTCCGAAACGCTTTTCTCCGTCAAATACAAATTTTGAAGATGCACCGGCACCGAGAGCCAGAATTATCTGCCGCTCCTCCATAATAAGCACGTTATAATAGCCTTCTTTTCCCGGCTTTGCATATCCTACGTTTTCAAGATTCTCGGACATATTTTTCAGGCGGTACATATAATAAGGTCTGTAACCGTGCTCATGCATATAATCGGCGGCATAGTCAACCATTTCGCGAACACCTGTCGCTTCAAGCCCCTCATAAGCACTGCTTTCGGTATTTAAGCGTGCTGCTCTCTTGAGTGCCAGAGTATGAACAGTGATACTGTCGGGGTCAAGCTTTTCTATTTCCGAAAGCGTATATTTCATATCCTCGGCATTTTCACCCGAAAGACCTGCTATCAGGTCCATATTTATATTGTCAAAGCCGGCCTCTCTTGCCATTTTAAAGGCTTTTACCGTCTGCTCCGAGGTATGTTTTCTTCCGATAATCTCAAGTGTTTTGTCATTCATTGTCTGCGGATTTATAGAAATTCTCGAAACTCCGCTGTCCTTCAGCATTCGCAGTTTTTCCTCATCAATGCTGTCAGGTCTTCCCGCTTCCACGGTAAATTCACGAACATAACTGAAATCAAAACAGCTTTTTACCTTGTCTATAACCTTCTTCAGCTGTGAAGCACTCACTGCGGTAGGTGTTCCTCCGCCAAAGTACACAGTCTGCAGATTCAGTCCCTTTATTATATGCGAACATTCTGTTATTTCTTTACAAAGCGCATCGATATACGGTTCCACAAGCTCCGAATACTTTCCTATAGGGTGCGAGCCAAACGTGCAGTAATTACATATTGACGGGCAAAACGGCATCCCAACGTAAAGACTGTAGCCTTTTTCATAATCCAGCTCACGAAGCATCTCCATTTCACGTCCTGCGACCATTTGAGCAAGTCCTGCCTTCTTCGGCGAACAGTAAAAGTTTTCAGTCATATATGTGATATTACCGACCGTATTTGTTTCCAGACGCTCCAACAAGAGCTTGGCAGGTCTCACTCCCGTCAGAATTCCCCATGGAAGGGTTCGTCCTGTTTTTTCGGAAAGAATCCTATACAAAGCTCTCATGATCCGGTTTCTGTATTCACTTCTGAAATTGCCGGAGATGTTCTCCAGCCTTTCATTGCATAAACATTCTCCGGCAATATGTATTTCAAAATGTTCCTCATCCGTAACCAAATCAATCCTGTCGGGAGGCATCATTTGGGCTGTTTTCTTCGATTCTGACTGCTCTTCAAAGTCACAGCTTTGTAAAGCTTTTGTTTTCCCGTCTGCGTTCCCGCTTTCAAATGTGACACTCGGATAAAACTCCTTAATCAGAGGTTCGAGGTCCTGCGTAAAATCAATTCCCCAAAATACTAATCTCATCGCCTATCGTCGTAGCCTCTCCATGCCCCGGATAACACACTGTATCACCCGGTAACATAAATAAAATATTTCTGATTGAATTAAAAAGAGTTCCGGTATCTCCTGTCGGCAAATCTGTCCTGCCGAAACCCGACTTAAAAAGCGTATCTCCGCTCAAAAGAACCGAGTCCTTTTCAAAATAGTAGCAAACGCTTCCGGCTGTATGCCCCGGCGTAAAAATGCACTTAAAGTCAATACCTCCGAGCTGAAGCTGCGAAGCATCCTTTAAAAGCACATCAGGGACAACAGTCTCCGGTCTTCTGATTCTTCGGCTTACATTCATATCAGAATCTGCAAGCAGCACAGCCTCATTTTCACCGGCATAAACCGGTGCGCCGGTCAGTTCCTTCAGCTCACGGACTCCCATGATATGGTCAAAATGTCCGTGCGTCAGCAGAATGGCCTCACACCGTTTACCATGATTCTGAAACCATTCGTATATTTTTTTTCCGTAATCTCCCGGATCGACCACAAGTGCCCTGTCATCATTCTCTTCGTAAAGAATATAGCAGTTCACCTGCATTGCTCCGAGTTCAAGCTTTTCTATTCTCATCATCCACCCATTGAACGTTCTACATCAAGAACATTATCAACGCCCCTGATTTTGGAAATAATCGAATTAAGTCTTTCAATATCGGCTATGTCAAACGACAGACTGATAGTTGCGGTGTCCTGCTTTGTCTGACGGACATTCATCGTCTTTACCGCTATATCGTTCTCCGTCAGAATCTTTGATATTCCGAGCAGCACTCCCGAACGGTTCTTTGCAAAAATCTTTATCTCCGCAAGGAAAAGCTTCTGTTCCTTTGAGCTTCCGTTCCACTCTGCCGGAACAAGCCTCATTCTCTCCGTTTCGGCAAGATTCATGATATTGACGCAGTCTGTGCGGTGAACCGATATGCCTCGTCCTCTGGTAATGAATCCGATGATTTCATCTCCCGGAACAGGTGAACAGCACTTGGAAAAATGCACGCCCAGATCGTTTATTCCCTGAACTATGATACTGCCCTTCTGATTTCCCGTTTCAAGTGTCTTCTTTTCAAGCTTGCCGTCCACAAGCTGATCGATTACCTGCTCGTCCGTAAGTCTGTTCTTGTTCTGTTTCTCATACTCGTCAAGAAGTCTGCTGACTACCTGACCTTCCTTGAGACCGCCGTGGCCGATAGACGCAAAGATGGATTCCCAGTCTCTGTAACCGTATTTGCGCAGAACGGGATTCATATACTCCGGCTTCATGATATCGGCCTGATTGATTCCCTTCGTCTTGCAGTAAGCAGCTACAACCTCCTTGCCCTTGGCAATGTTGTCTTCCTTGAATTCGTCCTTGAACCACTGATTAATCTTGTTCTTTGCCTGTGTGGTTTTTACAAGATTCAGCCAGTCTCTCGAGGGACCCTTTGAATTCTGTGAGGTAATTATCTCAATCTGGTCACCGTTCTGAATCACATAATCGATATTGACCATCTTGTTGTTTACTCTGGCTCCCACCATCTTGTTTCCTACCGCACTGTGAATGCTGTAGGCAAAGTCAATGGGTGTCGAACCTACAGTCAGGTTCTTGACCTCCCCGGAAGGAGTAAAGCAGAATACGCTGTCCGAGAAAAGATTCAGGTCGTCCTTCAAAAGCATCAGGAATTCCTTATTATCCGATAAATCCTGCTGCCATTCAAGTATCTGACGGAGCCATGAAAGCTTTGCCTCCTCTGAGTCCGGCGACATCTTTCCCTCAGGGTCAACCTTGTATTTCCAGTGTGCCGCAATACCGTATTCAGCCGTTCTGTGCATTTCATAGGTTCTGATCTGAATTTCAAAGGGCTGTCCTTTCGGACTGATCAGTGTGGTATGAAGTGACTGGTAGTTGTTCGGCTTCGGCATGGCAATATAATCCTTGAACCTGCCGGGTATAGGCTTGTACATCTCATGAATAACGCCAAGTGCCGCATAGCAGTCCTTAACGGAATCAACAATGATTCTGACTGCAAACAGGTCATAAACCTGGTCAAGCGACTTGTTCTGCGTTACCATTTTTTTGTATATGCTGAACAGATGCTTAACACGTCCGGTAACCTTGGCCTCTATGTTTGCATCCTTAATATGCTCGGCTACCTCGGCCGATATTTCCTGAATAAAGTTTTCCTTTTCCTTCAGTCTGAATGCCACCTGCTCCGAAAGCTCCTCATAAACCTTGGGCTCAATATACTTGAGCGCCAGATCGTCCAGTTCTATTTTGAGCTTTGATATACCGAGTCTCTGAGCTATGGGTGAATAAATGTCCATTGTCTCCTTGGACTTCTCATACTGCTTATTCGGCGGCTGGAACTTCATGGTACGCATGTTGTGAAGTCTGTCGGCAAGCTTAATAAGAATAACTCTGATATCCTTTGCCATTGCCAGGAACATTTTTCTCAGATTCTCAGCCTGAAGTTCAACCTTATCCGCAGCATAATTCAGCTTGGTCAGCTTGGTAACTCCGTCAACAAGAAGAGTAACCTCCGAGCCGAACTGTTCGCAAAGCTCTTCTTCTGTAACTGAAGTGTCTTCGACTACGTCATGAAGAATTCCCGCTACAATACTCTCAATATCAAGCTCAAGATCGGCCAGAATAATTCCTACGCAAAGAGGATGAATAATATAAGGTTCACCCGATTTTCTTTTTTGATTCTTATGAGCTTCCTTTGCAACCAAATAAGCCTTCTCAACAAGCTCCATGTCCGAAGAAGGATGATACTGCAATATTCGCTCTTTCAGTTTTTCATAAAGGACTTCAGGGTCAACAAAGTCTTCCGTTGACTGAATTTCATATTTTCTTATATTCATTCAAACACCTTCATTCCACAGTATGATACAAGCGTCAAAAGTACGTTATTTTTCGTCAGGCCCGCCTGTAAGAAAAATAATGGACTTTATGACGCCCATTGGCATCGCGCTTCAATGTATTTTCATCGTAACAGCGAATAGAAACTTTTTAGCAATTGAAAATGTACTTGGTTGTGCTTCTGAACTCCTCGCCTGCCTTCAGAACGGGAGACTTGAATGCAGGAGTATTAATCGCATTGGGGAAATACTGGGTTTCAAGACATACTGCGCATCTCTTGCCGTATGAAGCTCCGCCCTTTCCCTTCTGGTCTGCTATGCAGTTGCCGGCATAAAACTGAACGCCGGGAAGATCTGTATAAACAGACATTCTTCTTCCCGAATTCTCCTCGCAGAGAATAGCAATCTGCTCAGGAACATTTCCCGAAATATCAAGCACATAGTTATGATCGTAACCGCTGCAGATGCGAAGCTGCGTGTCATCATCATTGATTCTGTCACCGATTGTCATCATCTTTGTAAAATCAAAAGGTGTGCCCGCAACAGTAGCAATCTCACCGGTAGGAATGGCTCCCTTGACAACAGGTGTATAGTTCTTCGCATTCAGCCAGAGCTTATGATTCATGGCTGAACCCGATGCATGACCTGCCAGGTTAAAATACGAATGATTTGTAACATTATAAACGGTATCGGCATCGGACTTTGCATAGTATTCAAGCTCAAGCCCGTTGTTTTCGGTCAGCCTGTATATCACATATGCCTCAAGATTTCCGGGGAAGCCCTGATCCATGTGAGGACTTGAAATACTGAATTTTACGGCATTATCATTTTCAATTACCTCAGCTCTGAACATTCTCTTGTTGAAGCCGTTGGGGAAATCGCTGTGAAGATTGTTGTCTCCGTCATTCTTTGCCAGATTATATGTCACACCGTTAAGCTCAAACTTTGCATTTGCAATTCTGTTGGCATTTCTTCCGATGGTACTGCCGAAGAAAGAAGGATTATCAAAATAACCTTCTATATCATCAAAGCCAAGTACCACATCATCCAGCTTTCCGTTTTTGTCCGGTACCCAGAGTGATGTAAGAATGGCACCGAAATCTATTATCTCAGCTGCCATACCTTTGCTGTTTTCAATACGAAAAAGTGTAACCTTTTCACCCTTTTTTGTAACACCGAAATTTTTTGTTGAAATTGACATCTTTCCTCCTTAGACTCTGTCCGTCCGACAGAATTACAATATTATTTTTGTTTTCGCTGACCGATTAATCTGTCGGCATCATTAATTTTCATAAGCATGCGTATTTGTGTTTGAAAAATACTCACTGCCCGTTACCGTTCGCAGTCCTTTAAATACATTCATAAGCGCTGCCTGATACGCAGTCAGACAATGCTTTTAAGTATAAACATATGGTTTTAAATGTACACTACCCGATTATGTATGATTATAGCCATCTTTGGCCTTCTGTCAAGCATATTTGCCCACGTGGACACGGAACACAGTCCTGCCCCATACCCATTAAAAGACCCGTGATTCACAGCCTGTCACATTCCTATTAATTGATCCGTGATTCACAGCCTGTCACATTCCTGTTAATTGACCTGAGATTCACGGTCTGTGCTTCTTACTCATTTCTTCTTTCTTTCATACAGGCAGTACGTATAATCAAGGTCGTAATATGTTTCTTCTTCACTCTCGTGAACGCATTCCCAGTCATCATCCTTGTCCAGATTCGGGAAATAGGCATCCGACTGATAAGTGTAATTAATCTTTGTGATATATGCCCTGTCGCAAAGATGAAGAAGCTGGCTGTATATGCTCTCGCCTCCGATAACATACACATCCTCAGTGTTCACATCCTTTATCAGTTCAAGCAGCTCCTCTTCGGAATGAACCACTTCGGCATCCCTTACCTCGTATGCGGGATTGCGCGAAAGAATGATGTTCCTCCTGTTCTTTAAAGGACGTCCTCCCGGAAATGTATCCATAGTCTTTCGGCCAAGAATAACCACTTTATTTATCGTTTCATTTCTGAAACGCTTCTGGTCCGCAGGAATACTTACCAGCAGTTCTCCCTTCAATCCTATGGCCCAATTATTGTCTACTGCCGCAATTAAATTCATAAAGCATTTCACGCAAATGACGAAGCCGTCACCTGCTTTTCTCCTTCCTAATTCGATGAGGTTGTATTACGCATCTTTTACTGATATTTACACACTCGAATTTTAATTATCCTATGTCTGCGCAAGGCCCATCAGTAATCTCAGATTGCAACCGGAATGTCCTTTATCTGAGGACCGAATACATAATTGTCCAGTCTTACGTCGTCCTTTGTAAAATCGTAAAAATCCTTTTTATCCGGGTTCAGCCAGAAATCCGGTGCCGGATTCGAGGGACGCTCTATCAGTTCCTTTATGATGTCAACATGCCTGTCATAAATATGTGCGTCGGCAATAACGTGGACAAACTCGCCTACCTGCATATCGCAGGCTCTTGCCATCATGTGCGTCAGCACTGCGTACTGAGCCACATTCCATGCATTGGCTGCCAGAATATCCTGCGAGCGCTGATTCAAAATCGTGTTCAGTACAAGCTTTCCGCCATCCTTCGGCTTCGTGACATTAAAGGTCATACTGTATGCGCAGGGATAAAGCATCATCTCAGACAAATCCTGATGAACATAAATATTCGTCATAATTCGTCTGCTAAACGGATTGTTCTTCAGATCATAAATAACTCTGTCGACCTGGTCAAACATTCCTTCTTTATACTTGTGCTTCACACCCAACTGGTAACCGTAAGCTTTGCCGATGGTACCGTTTTCATCAACCCAGCTGTCCCAGATATGCGAACTCAAATCCGATACTTTATTCGACTTCATCTGCCATATCCAGAGCATTTCCTCAGTAGCCGATTTAATAGGCGTTTTTCTGAGAGTAAGTGCCGGGAATTCCTTACTCAGGTCATATCTGTTTACAACACAGAACTTCTTTATCGTATAAGCGGGAGTTCCGTCCTCCCAGTGAGGTCTTACCTTCTCATCTTCCGTACTTGTACCGTTTGCAAGTATGTCGCGGCACATATTTTTAAATAACTCATCTGCTACACTCATGGCTGCCTCCGCAAAAAAAATATAACAAAATGATTAACAGGATTGCTAAGCTGAATCACACTCGTGCAATCCTGTTAAAAAATTATAATCATGTTCAATGATATAAGCGTCCAAGCTGCCGACGCTTACAGTTACACTCATTACCCCGCAGCTTCTACACCGAAACCGCCGGCTTAAATTTCAGTAAATCTCTTGATGTTTGATGCGTTGGCATACTTGGTGCGATGTCCGTCCTGCTGAACCACAAGAGTGGGAGCTGACATGATTCCCCATTCCATTGAAAGCTCGGGATTTTCCTCAGCGTCAATAATTGTATACTGTCTTCCCTCAAGGTACTGCTTGGCCATTCTGCAGTTGGGGCAGGTCTTGGTTGTAAAGAGATAGAGACCGTCGCCTGTAAGCTCGCTAACCTTAACGCCTGCTTCTTCAGCTATCTTCTTCTCGTCAACGGGCTCTGTATTTCTGTCAAGGGCAACCGTAGCACTGTCACCGTCCCATACTCCTGTGCAGCCTGCGCCGAGAGAGAATCTGGGTGACTTGTCAAGTCTGTACTCTGTTCTGTTCTTGTATTCCTGTGACTTACCCTCATTCCAGTTCTTTACAGGTCTGTAATATCCTGTAATTCTTGAATAAACCTCAGCCTCTTCTCCGCATACAGGACACTTGAACTGTTCACCGGCAAGGTAACCGTGGTTCTTGCAGATTGAATAGGTAGGTGACATGGTGTAATAAGGAAGCTTGTAATTCTCGGCTATTGTGCGAACGAGCTTAGCCGCAACATCCCACGAAGGAAGCTTCTCACCGAGGAATGCATGGAATACCGTACCTGATGTGTAAAGAGTCTGTAAACGGTCCTGAATATCGAGTGCTGAGAAAATATCCTCAGTGTACTCAACAGGAAGATGTGAGCTGTTTGTGTAGTAAGGAACATCACCCTTCGCTCCCGCTGTACGGATATCGGGCCATCTCTTTCTGTCGTGCTTGGCAAGTCTGTAGCTTGTAGACTCAGCCGGAGTAGCTTCAAGGTTATAAAGGTCGCCGTACTCCTCCTGATAGTCTGAAAGTCTCTCACGCATATGATTCAGAACATCAACCGTAAAGTCCTGTGTAGTTTTGTCCGTCAGATCCTTTCCGAGCCATCTTGCATTGAGACCAACCTCGTTCATTCCCACAAGACCAATGGTCGAGAAATGATTTGCGAAGGTTCCGAGGTATCTCTTCGTATAAGGATAAAGACCTTCATCAAGAAGCTTCGAAATAATCTCACGCTTTACCTTCAGTGAACGTGCGGCAAGATCCATCATTCTGTCAAGTCTCTTGTAGAACTCCTCGGGAGTAGCCGAAAGATAAGCGATACGGGGCATATTGATTGTAACTACGCCTACCGAACCGGTCGACTCACCTGAACCGAAGAAACCACCGGACTTCTTACGAAGCTCTCTCAAATCAAGACGGAGTCTGCAGCACATCGAACGAACGTCGGAAGGCTCCATATCCGAATTGATATAGTTACTGAAATAAGGTGTTCCGTACTTGGCCGTCATTTCAAAGAGAAGTCTGTTGTTCTCTGTATCCGACCAGTCAAAATCTCTGGTAATAGAATATGTGGGAATAGGATACTGGAATCCTCTTCCGTTTGCATCACCCTCAATCATAATCTCAAGGAATGCCTTGTTGACCATATCCATTTCCTTTTTGCAATCCTTGTAGCAGAAATCCGCTTCTTCTCCGCCGATGATGCAGGGAAGCTCAGCCAGATCGTTGGGAACGGTCCAGTCAAGAGTAATGTTCGAGAAAGGAGCTTGTGTACCCCAACGGCTGGGGGTATTTACACCGTAAACAAAACACTGGATGCACTGCTTGACATCATGATATGACATATTGTCAATCTTGACAAACGGTGCAAGATATGTATCAAATGACGAAAATGCCTGCGCGCCTGCCCACTCATTCTGCATGATTCCAAGGAAGTTTACCATCTGATTGCAAAGAGTCGAAAGATGCTTTGCAGGGCTCGATGTAATCTTGCCGGGTATTCCGCCGAGTCCTTCCTTGATAAGCTGCTTAAGTGACCATCCGGCACAATAACCTGTAAGCATGCTCAGGTCATGAATATGGATGTCTGCATTTCTGTGGGCCGCAGCAATCTCCTGATCGTATATTTCCGAAAGCCAGTAGTTGGCTGTAATGGATCCCGAATTGTGAAGGATGAGTCCTCCGACAGAGTATGTAACCGTCGAATTTTCCTTTACTCGCCAGTCCTCTTCCTTTACGTAACTGTTCACAATTTCCTTGTAGTCAAGAATCGTAGATTTCATGTTTCTGATTTTCTCACGATTCTTTCTGTAAAGGATATAAGCCTTGGCTACATCGTTATAGCCTGTATTGTTCAGAACCTCTTCTACACAGTCCTGAATATCTTCAACGCTTACCTTGCCGTCCTTTATTCTGCTCTGGAACTTGGAAGTGACACGAAGTGCCAAAAGATCGATGATATCATCGTTATACAACTGCTCCGTAGCATTGAATGCCTTTTTGATGGCACTCGAAATCTTCGCCAGATTAAAATCGGCAATCTCCCCATCTCGTTTTGTTACACAAAAATTATCCATTACAACTCTCCTCTCACTTACTGTTCCCATTACCGGGCACAGTTTTAAGTGTACCAAAAGTGGGAGGAGAAGTCAATAGAAAATACAACATATATTCATAATTTTTTCAACTCACCACTATATATTGTATCTGACTATTGTTT
>JAZLIK010000149.1:0-29943 GCA_045617345.1 Lachnospiraceae bacterium
CGAAAATACCGGAATAATCACCTATATATGCTTCCATTGCTTCATTATATGTTGCGTAATCGCCTTCAGGACAGACCATCAAATAATAGCTATCATATTCTTGGGGATCAATCTGTTCAAGATAATATCCGTCAAAGAAGAATTCAGCCCATTCGTCATCAAATTCGTTAAAAGTAAACCAGGACTCAACCTCTTCCCCAAGACTGTCAAACTCTTCGGGATTTCTGCCTTCTCCGGCGCCCTCTAACCATGCGTCATCAAAACCAATCTCTATATTTCCGCTCTTATCCTTGTTAAATATCCATTCACCGATTACATTACCGCAATCGTCATCATCACAAAGTACCATTGTATAAGTTGCGCATTCGATACTAGCATCTTCAAGTTTGAATGTATATATCCCGTCAAACCATTCTTTCTCATATGAAGAATCAAAATATGCATAGTAACTATCCACTTCATCTGCAGCTTCTTCTGTCAGATATACACCCAAAGGGCAGATGCCGAGCCAACCTGAACTTTTCTTGATTTCTGCAGATGTCTTGATTGAGAAAACAATATTACCTTCTCCATCTTTTTGATAAGAAATAGCTTCACCAAGCTTCTTCTCATCTGTTTTTTGGTTATCTCCTGATTCAACATTGCTTGTGTTACTTTCATTGCTTGTGTTACTTGTTTGCTGTGTAGTAGTCTGACTGTTACCGCCGTTGTTTTCTTCTTCGCCTGCAGGCTTCTTACCGCATGCTACCAATGAAAGAACCATGGCAACGACCAGAAGCATTCCTAAATACTTTTTCATAAATTTATACTCCTCCTTATAATGTTAAACTTCATTCAAATCCTTTGTTTTGCCAAGGCCAATGCACATTATTTCCAAATCGTTAAATGCTTCAACAGAACTGAAACCAAGGTACTCACCGCCGACTTCTTTATAAAGAACGGAATCTGAACCCTCATACTTCTGAATAAAGCCGTTTTTCTTGAGAAGATTGGCATATGCCTGCAAATCTTCTACTGTAGCGCCTTCTGCGCTGAAATTATAGAACAAAGAGCCTGACGGTTCATCAACATAACGAACCTCAATTGAAAATTTCTTTCCGCCAAAAGGCCAAACAGGAAATTCCGGAAGTAACTCATTCCATCTTTCCAATCCGGCTGTATTTGTAGCGTAGTTACCCTCGACTGCCTGCGCATATCTTTCCATAGACTGTGACCATCTGTTAAGAGACTGCTCCAAAGATGATGCTCCATTTCCGTTTGCACGAATTTCCTTGCTTGCCGCAGTAGCTTCATCAAGTGATTTTGACGCCTCGTCGAAAGAGTCCGCAACACTATTTGCATATTTATCAACCTTTGGTGCCACAATTCTCTCTGCGGCCGAACTTACTGCATTGCTGATTCCATCACTGATTCCTTTATTGATCCCTTTACTGATTCCAGTTCCGACAGCATTTTTTATCATACTTCCTAAAAGTCCCATATTTTCCTCCTACAAATTGAAATACAAAAATAACCAAAATACTAACAATACAATAGTATATAAAGCCACAAATAATAAAAAGTGCCATTGGTCATTCCATATGGCACTTTTCCACAACAATCAAATATTTGAATTAATCTCTCAGCAAATCATTCTCTATCGCATATCGCGTCAGATCCGCACGGCTCACGCAATATGTTTTGCTGAGCAGCAACGAGACCATATTTTTAACAGTTCCAGGCTGAAGCGATAATTCCTCTGCGATTTCTTTATTCGTCAAGCCATTGCAGATATATCTTAATATTTCAAGCTCCCTCGCATTTAAATCGCAGCCCTTCTTCGCATCAAGTTGATTCCTCATCTTCTCCATTGCTTCTTTATCCACAACACTTATCCCATCCATAATGGAATGTAAGGACGCCCTAAGCTGCTCAGGTGCAATGATTTTCAGCAGGAAACCGTCACACCCTTCTTTCATGGCCTTTGTTACGGTTTCGCTGTCATCAAACGTCGTAAGGGCTACAACTTTCACATTCGGAAAACGTTCTTTTATGATGTGCGTAGCCTCCGCCCCCGACATTACAGGCATCTGCATATCCATAAGAATTATATCGGGAAGCTCTTTTTCGCAGGCTTCAACAGCTTCTTTTCCATTGTTGGCAACACCGATAACGGAAAACTCTTCCCATTCATCAATACTCATTTTGAGCCCTGCAATCAATATTTTATGGTCGTCTGCCAAAAGCACTTTTATTTTTTCACTCATTCTAAGCCTCCCAGAAAGCGACTATTCCAAAGCCTTCCCCTTCATCAGTAATAAACTTTACACTGCCGCCGGAGTGTGCTACATAGTCTTCCATAGACAATAATCCGAACCCTTTTTCAAAAGGTCCCCTGAACTTACCGTTATCCTGTATCTTCAGCAAAATTTTATCATGACTCATTACAAAATTAATATATAGAATATCCGCCAGCGAATGATCAAGTGTGTTATGATACGCTTCCGTAAGAATTCTCGCTATTATCGGATACAAATCTTTGGCAAAAGAAGGTTCCTCACCTTCTATCGAGTACTCAATCGGGAACTGACTTGTTCTAACCATCCGGTCAGTAATATCAGAAATTGACTTATACTCACTCACATTTTTCTCGTTTAAGGCACGCTCACACAGTTTCATGCCTTCCGCAATCATTTCATGATATTGATTTATATCACTGTTTTTCAGCTTAAGGCACATCTGGCAAATAGCATGTATCTCTGTTATCGCATGGCCCGAATCGTCATGAATACTGCGAGCTATTCGCAGCTGTTCATCATAAGCGGATATTTCCTTGATTTTTGCGGCAAGAACCTCCAGCTTTTCATTTCCTTCTTTAAGGCTGATTGTCAGAGTGTCTAACTCATCATTTTTCTTTTGAATCTCTTTGGAAATATTTTCATTTTCGGTGATATCCGTAAAAATAACCGTATACCCTGCTATTTTACCTGCTCTTAGAGTAGACGAAACCTGCGGTTTATATATTTTGCCGTTGCATTCTATTTCTTTCGCGTCCGAAGGGAAATCAGAATACACTTCCGTAATCTTTGTGCCCTTTTCTATTATTTCAAACGGACCTTTTCTGTTGAAATCCAAAATATAACCGTACGCATCGGTAATAAGAACAATATCAGGAATATTGAGGAAGAGAGTTCTTGTTTTGTCCATTACGCTTCCTCCTTCAGTTTAGATACTGCGCTTCGCACCGTGGCAATTGTTTCCGTAGCAAGCTTGATGTTATCGGTAAGCGCTTCATCCGCAGCTTCAAGATTGCTATCTGCCGTTTTGAAATTTTCAAACATCACATAGAAAGCTCTCTGCGTATCCTCCTGCGCTTTTGTAAAAAGGTCATACTTCTCCTTTAAATTCGGGATCTGATATAAAGCATTCAGATACGTGTCAATATTTTCCCTTCTCTTCTCCAATTCAAAAACAGCACTGCTTAAGGTTTCGTTCTGCTCGTTCAGCAGCTGCTGCTTTCTATATACCTCACTGATATCTGTCAACACGACCAGATATGACTTATCATCATTAATTGACGAAACAGAAACAGACATCATCTCAGCACTCGGGATAATTCCGGATACCTTATGCGTCTTCGCGATTTCTTTTTTAACCACTGCCAGAATATCAATATACTTCTCGCTCGCCGCCTTATTACAATACTCTACCGTCCCATCAGCCGCCGAAAACACCGCCACCCCACTTTCCGTATGATTCAGCGCTTCTTCCATCGATTGCGGAACCACATTTGCATAGTTATTTTTAAATACAATACTGTACAGACAAAATACCGATACAGTCATCACTACCGGTGTAAAATCAAGCTCATCCACTTTTGTTATACTGCGAACAAGCCCTGCGATAGCCGGACCAAACGGATAAAGAGAAAAAATAATGATACGCTTAATCTTCTCACTGCCCTCATGAAGTATGTTTTTAATCGAGATGAGCCATCCTGCGAACAGCATTCCATATACTATTAAAAAACACGGAATCCACAAAACCCCATGAATATGTTCCTTACCCATCTCAACCTGTTTATAAAACAGGTTTGTGTATGAATTCGTGCCTACTATCACGCATACAAAAGCGGAAATCGAAAAAACAAAAGCTCTAAATGACTTTTTATCGGCAATATTATCTTTGCCCGCAAGGTAAAGATTCCAGAGCAAAAATGCGGCAGTGGCAACGGTTGTACTAATCAGTTGAAGATATACTTCAAATCTGTATAATCTGTTATCCGGATAGAACGCATAAAGAATCGAATCCATGAATCTGGTTGAAACCATAATCCACAAACCAATAACAACCGTAGTAAACCACTTCCAAATCGGTGATGATTGTCGATTTTTAATTAGCAGGATAATAAAGCCGAGATTAAGCGGTAAATATATAGCATGCATTATTAAATTGATAATTCTGTATATTTCCATCTCTATACATTCCTTATCATATTTTTTCTTTTATATCATCTGAAACGCTTTCAGTGCCTCCATAATAGCCTCTTCCTTCTCCTTCGGGCACTGTGGCTGTCTTGAATCCTCCGACTTCGGCAAATTATAATTCTCCGCTAATTCTATGCCACACTTTCTCTTTACCTGCGCAATATATAAGTTTGATACCTTCATCCCATCATTATGCTCAGCCACATATTTCTTAATCTCTTCATATGTAGCCTTACTTTCAGCGCTAGTCAAATCCAGCTCATCCATATCCAGTTTTACATTTACATGATGCTTTGCTTCATGGAGTTTGGACAAAAGACATACCGTCTCCACATGCACAGTCTGAGGAAACATATCACAACATTTAACTTTTTCTACTCTGTATCCGCCCTCCCTGAAAGCATCCAGATTCTGTGCCAAACTGGTGGGCTTGCATGAAATGTAGACAAGATTTTGTACGCCATATGCAATAATTTTCTCAAGTGCCTTCGGATGAATGCCTTCTCTGGGGGGATCAAGGACAATAATATCAGGCTTATCAGTAATATCATCAAGCACCTTAAGGACATCGCCGCATATAAATTCACAGTTGTCAAGGTTGTTAAGTGCAGCATTTATCTTAGCCGATTCAACAGCCTCTTCAACAATTTCAACTCCAATTACTTTTTTTGCGACAGGAGCCAGTATTTGGGCAATAGTTCCGGTTCCCGAATAAAGGTCAAAAACAACCTTGTCCTTTGTCTCGCCGACAAAGTCACGTGCTATACTGTATAACTTTTCAGCGCCGAACGAATTTGTCTGAAAGAAAGAAAAAGTAGTAATCTTGAAAACCTGTCCCAGGATTTCTTCAAAATAAAAATCCTTTCCATAAAGCGTGTCTGTACGTTCAACTCTGATAGCATCTGACGGGTCGTTATTCACAGTGTGCAGAATGCCCACAATATTGCCATTCAGGTCAAGCGCCAACAGCGATTCAACCAATTCATCCAGAAAATCTTCCTCGGTGAAGTTTTCCGAACAGTACGGATTTGCATCCCACTGTGATGTGGTTACAAGGTTTACCAGAATTTCTCCTGTCGTCGCTGCACGTCTGATTAACAGATGACGCAAATAGCCAATATGTGTGACCTTATGACAATAGCTCAGTTTTTTACTGCGGCAGATAGAAATAATGCATTTAATTATCTCGTTATAATCGTTATTTATTATTTTACAGTCGGTAATCTGAAGAATATCATAAAAGCTTTCTGCCTTGTGAAGACCAAGAGTAAGTTCTCCTCCTTTGCAGTTGTCGCCAAAGGAGAACTCCATTTTATTACGGTATCCGGACTCCGAAGGACTGGGTTCAATGCCTAAAAATTCAAAATCTTCGCAACCGGAATTTTCAAGAATTCGTTTTACCTGTGCAGCCTTCATTTTCAACTGTTCCGAATATTCCAAACGCTGATATGTACACCCTCCGCACATGTCAAAGTGTGGACAAAGCGGTTCACGCGTTTCAAGCGGAGAACGTTCGATGACCTCATGAATCTTTCCCTCATTACGGTTTTTTCGTGCCTTGCTTATGGCATATCTGATTTTTTGTCCTTCTATTGCGTCCTTCACAATGACTTTTTCACCCTCATAATCGATTATTCCGCGATTCGGGAAATCTGTCCTGATGACATTACCAATGTACTCCATACCTTTTTTCATAATTCCTCCATTGCGCTAAAAGCTTTATGTTAATATTTTCTTTTTATTTATAATCTCAAATTTCATTGTATTTTTCACGGTCTGCCAAAACGCCTTCATATTTTTTTCATTTATTGGTCCCGGTCCAGTCCTACCACCCTCATAAATATTGACGGATACTGTCCACTGTAACTCATGACATACAATTCAATTATTTTTCTTTACTTTACCATTTTAAAGTGGTAAAATTGTGTTGTTGTAAAATTGTGATGTGATAAATTAGTTAATATTCAGCTCAACCCCATCGGAGGTTATTCTATGAATCAGAAGATACATACAGAAGCCGTAAGCTACCTTTTTGAAGCAATTCTCAGCCTGAAGGATGAGAATGAATGCTATACATTTTTCGAGGATATCTGCACAATTAATGAACTGTTGTCTCTGGCTCAGCGTTTTGAAGTCGCAGCCATGCTTCGTTCAGGCAAGACCTATCTCGATATTGCCGAGCGAACCGGTGCCTCCACCGCAACCATCAGTCGTGTAAACCGGTCACTTAATTACGGCAATGACGGCTACGACATGGTTTTTGACAGAATATCAAAATCGCCTGCATGTATTGAAACCTCAGATGACATCCGTACAGAAACCGACCCGTCAAATTCCGACAAAAACCAATAAATGATACTTCACTGTTAACCGGTCTGTGATTTTTTACTGTTCACATTCCGTTCCGGCACGATTCATACAGTATTATACTCTCTGTACGTTACTGTTTACAATCCGGACAAAACCCGTTCACAAAACTTTGACCACCGGTCTTCCGGTGGTCATTTTTAATGTTTTCAGGTTTATCAGCTGTAAGTAAAAATATCTTCAAGCTCTTCCTTCGTCAGGCTGTTAATAAATACCTCTTTTGAAGTAATCACAGCATCCGAAAGCTCCTTTTTCTTCTGCTGAAGCTTATAAATCTTTTCCTCAATCGTGCCTCGTGTCAAAAGCTTCAGTACATAAACATTGTTCTTTTGACCGATACGGTATGCTCTGTCTGTTGCCTGGTCCTCAACCGCAGGATTCCACCATGGATCGTAATGAATAACGGTATCTGCTCCGGTGAGGTTTAGTCCGGTGCCGCCGGCCTTCAGCGAAATCAGGAAAACCTCCCCTTCGCCTTCATTGAAGCGCTTAACCATTTCGAGACGTTCCATGGGAGGAGTCGTACCATCCAGATAGAACAGCCCGATTCCCTTGGCTTCAAGCTCATTTTTTATTATTTCCAGCATTCCCGTAAACTGTGAAAAGCATATGGTTCTGTGACCGTTTGCAATTGCATTGTCCAACTGCTGCAGCAGCAGATCGAGCTTTCCGCTTCCACCTGAATAATTACTGATAAATGTAGACGGATGACAGCATATCTGCCTGAGTCTCGTCAATGCAGCCAGAATCTTCATCCTGCTCTTCTCAATTCCGTTCTGTTTGATTTCGCCGAAAATATCGCCTCTGATATCATTCATGTATGACAGATAAACCTTACGCTGCTCCTCTGTCAAATCTGTCAGCATCTTCTCTTCGAGCTTGTCCGGAAGATCCTTAAGCACATCCTTCTTCATACGTCTCATAATAAACGGACGAATTCTTGTGTTCAGGCTGTCGATTGCCTGCTGGTCTCCGGCGATTATCGGTTTTTCATATCTTGCCGTAAATCTGGTATGTGTCATCAGGAAATTCGGCATAATAAAATCAAAAATTGACCAAAGCTCGGACAATGAGTTTTCAATCGGTGTACCGGTAAGCGCAAATCTGTGTTCCGCATTAAGCATCTTAACAGACTGAGCATTCAATGAAGCCGCATTTTTGATAAACTGTGCTTCATCAAGAAATACGGTATCAAATTTGATTTTACGATAATGTATTACGTCCCTTCTCATCAGCGGATACGATGTAATCAGGATATCGTAATCCTCATATGATTCAATCATTGCCTTTCGGTCATTTGGTGCACCTACAATAACAAGACACTTCAAATCCGATGCAAAGTTCGATACCTCGTCAAGCCAGTTATATATAATTGAGCTGGGGCATACTATCAGGAAGCATCTGTGATCCTTTGATTCACGTATCACCGAAGTAATATACACAATCGACTGAAGTGTCTTTCCCAGACCCATGTCATCAGCCAGTATTCCGCCCAGGCAGTTAGCTGCCAGGGTTCTCATCCATCTGAAACCGATTTCCTGGTATTCCCTGAGTGTCGCATTTATTCCGGTCGGCAGCTCATATACCTCATTCTTGGCATTGTTGATTTTATCGATGAGCTCAATAAATTCTGTATTCTTGTTTACCTTAAAGCCGCTCTTTTCAAGCGCATCATTAAGATAAAACGCATTACTCTTGCTTAAGACAATTCCGGTCTCTTCAATATTTTTCGATGTGACACCGAGATTGTCCAGGATATCGGACAGCTTCTCCATGTCACCGTCCTGAAGGTCAATAAAGCTTCCGTCCTGCATTCTGTAGTACTTCTTGCGAACCTTGAGAGACCTGAACAGATTCTTAAGTTCTTCATTGCTCATGTTCTCAAAATCAAAATTCATTTCAAGAAGGTCCATGCTGCTGCTTACACGCAATCCGATATTGAAATTGCCGCCCGACTTTACCTTCAGTTTTTTAAAGTCCTCCGAATAATACAGCTGTGCTTCGGCCATCAGGTCATTCTTTTCACCGACCAGGAACTCATAAATTGCTGATTCGGAACGCATCAGATAGAAATTGTTTCGCGGTTCAAAGCCATAGCTTTCAAGCATTTCTCTTAGTCTGTCCTCGCGGTCCTTTTTTCTCAAAATAATGTAATAGTCGGAATCCGGATTTTCAAAGCTTCCGAATTCAAAATCACCGTATATGAAATGAAGTTCGGCCTTTACACCGTTATTATAACGGTCAAAATAAATGCTGGCCTTCAGGTCGAGGTCAAGATATCTGTCAGCAAGTGCATCAGGTATATCAATGTCCATGCTGTCACCGATTTTAGGCAGTACCTCCTCCAGAAAACGCTGTTTGTTCTCTCCTCTGAAAAGCAGAGCGGGCTTATCCGATCCGAGCGCATTGAAGAAGGGGGCATAATTGCGTTTAAACTGCGGCTTGGGAAGAAAAACCGCACCGTTATAATAAATAAGATCTCCGTTTCTCGAAAGCGGAATCACAGCTTCCTTGTCACGGTAATCGAGCATAATAGTATCCTCGACTATATCAAGATCGTATTTGATGTTCGGATTTGTCTTAAAAACACGAACACTGTCATAGCATTTATCGTAAAGATTAAGCGTAAATGTGTTCTTTCCGAGCAGCCGGAGAAGCTTTACCAGTAACGGCTGTGTCAGAAGCATATACGCCTTTTGGAAAATCCCCTTCGTATCGGTATCCTCGTCCATGTCTATTATCTGGTATACCTCCAGAATGAAATCAAGAATATCCTGCGAAGACTTATCAAATTCGCATTCTCTGTAAATAAATGCAAAATCCTTTCCGAGCGTTATATCAAGCTGTTTTAAATAATCCGTAACGAATTTTTTTATCGACTGCACCTTATAAAGCTTCTCTCTTCCCACACGTATGGACAGATATGCTTTCGCTTCATCGCCGCCGAGCATTTCCGATACCGTGATAACAGGCTCAATATGAAATACATCCTTCTGATAATTCAAATCCTCCTGTGCCTGAAAATAGTCAAGCACCGAGCATGCCCTTTTATCCTCGGGGGTGGGCTGTTTGGCAAGTTTTTCTTTTTCCTGTGTCTTCATTATGGCAAACAAACCTGCAACCACATGCTTGCAGGCGCCTTTATCCTTAAGGGCTCCCGCGCAGTTGCAGGAATATGTGATATTGCCGTCGGCGTCATCATTTAAAAGCACTGTATATTCAAATACATCCCTTATTGTTACCTTTATCTGACCTGTAGATTTAACAAGTGAAATGTTCTTAACATCGCCGTTCCTGAAATGCTGAACTCCTCTCGTATAAACCGTATCCCCTGCCGCAAGATTCTTGATTTTGTTTCTGAATAACTGTTGCATTCTTTTCCTCGATTAATAATTATTTATGATTGATACTGCGTCCAAAGAACCGACGTCTGTAAATACTGCTACTTTTCACAGTCTGTATATAACTCATTCATAAGCCTGCCTGCTACACAGCCAGCCGCTGCGTCGCATCTGATAATTTATTTGTACGAATAGCTGGTTGTCAGAACGAAAGCCTGCTTCAGTTCAGACTCAAGCAAACGTCATCGTGTGACGTATGTCACTCGAGTATGTGTTTTGTCAGGCCTTCGCAGTCGTTTCATGAGCCATACTTCAGGATTTCTGCTCTACCCTGAAAATATCTCCTTCAGCAGCCGCACCTTCTATTGTAACGTAAACTGTCTGTGATGCATGCGGGCAGCTCTCCATGGGATTTTCTTCTTCATCGCACATGGAAATTACTTTTACTTCATATTTTTCCAGTGAAGCAGGTGTAATCACCTCTATAGTATCCCCTACGCAAAATTTGTTTTTCTGCGTAATCCTGCATTTGGTGGTTCCATCCTGATTCTTTTCCGCATTCTCTATCGTTCCCAGATAAACAAAATCCTTCACATACGTGTTCTCGCCATATACCTGAGCCTCAGAGGAAGGCTTCCCAAAATAGAAACCGGTTGTAAAATGACGATATGTGCACTTATGAATTTCTTCAAAATACAGCGGAATAGAAGCCCTGTACTTTTCCGGGTCGTCAAAATACGCATCAATGGCATGTCTGTAGGCACGTGCCACAGTTGCAACATAGAGAGCGGTTTTCATTCTTCCTTCAACCTTCAGCGAATTGATTCCCGCCTCAACAATCTCAGGTATATGATCAACCATGCACAGATCCTTGGAATTGAATATGTATGTGCCTCTGTCATTTTCAATCACAGGCATATATTCACCGGGGCGCTTCTCTTCCATCAGAAAATACTTCCAGCGGCAGGGATGTGTGCATTCACCCTGATTTGCGTCACGTCCGGTCAGATAATTGCTCAGCAGGCATCTGCCGGAATAAGAAATACACATTGCTCCGTGAATAAAGCTCTCTATCTCGCAATCATCCGGAATATTTTCCCTGATTTCCTTAATCTCTTTAAGTGAAAGCTCCCTGGCCGATACTATTCTCTTTGCCCCCTGCTCATACCAGAAAAGGTAAGTCAGATAGTTTACATTATTAGCCTGCGTACTGATATGTCTCTCAAGTTCAGGCGCAATCTCCTTCGCAATTCCGAAAACTCCGGGATCCGATATAATCAGTCCGTCAGGCTTGAGTTCCTTCAGTGAACGCATATATTCTTTTATACCTTCAATATCACAGTTGTGCGCTGTAATGTTAACGGTTATATATACTTTTTTCCCTCGTGAATGAGCATATTCAATGCCCTCGCGCATTTCGTCTTCGGAAAAATTATGTGCCTTTGCACGAAGTCCGTACATGTCACCGCCGACATACACCGCATCAGCTCCAAAATAAAAAGCCGTCTTCAAAACATCAAGACTTCCGGCCGGCATCAATAATTCAGGTTTTCTGTATTCCATGTTATTCACCAATCTTTTTATGTTCTTTAAATACGATAGTAACTGACCGCAACTCCGTCTCCGACGGGAAGAATAACCGTCCCCAGATCTTCCCTGTGAGTAATCTCATACAGATACTCTCGCATTCTCATATGTATTGTGCGGTCTCGCCGCTCTATTGAAAACTTGGATTCGGCAATTGAACCCTCCAAAAGCACATTGTCCGTAATAAGCATTCCTCCGTGCTTCAGCAGTTCAAGAATATGTGGCAGATAGCTCATATACTGTGCTTTTGCCGCATCAAGGAACACCAGGTCATAGGAATGAGCTTCGTCCGTTTGCTCTGCCAGATTTTTAAGTACTACGGCAGCATCTCCCTCAAGCAGCCTGATTCCGCTTTTTCCCGTCAGATTCACACGAGCCTCTTTCAGTCTCATCTCCACCTTTTCAATGGTTGTAAGCTCACAATCTTCAGGTGCAAATTCCTTCATAAAAAGACCAGAGAAGCCGATAGCTGCTCCTATTTCAAGAATCCGCCTCGGCTTTTCTTTTTCCAAAAGGAATTTCAAAAATGTCTGCATGGAACGTCTGATAATCGGCACGCCTGTCTCTATTGCATGCTTCTCGAGTATTTCCAGATACTCGGGCAGGTCCGGTTCCATGGAATTTATATACTGTTCGACATGTTCATTAACAATCATGGCGCAGACTCCACATCCTCAACCGTTTCTTCTTTCTCGATTGAATTTGACGCATCGGTAATAATGTTCAGGATTTCTTTATATGTCATGGAAGTATCCAGTTTGTAAGTACCGGGCTTTATATCACCCTTGTCTTCCTTTGCACCGAATGCGTTAATTTTCGATCTAAGGTAAAAAGCATTATGAGAACCTTCAGGTATTACCTTTAAGGTTTCAAGCTTGTTTGCAACATTCATCGATGATTCGCCAATCAGAATCTGTACCGTTACTTCTCGTCCCGGTTCCTCCTCTGCGGATTTATTACTCATCACATCATATGCAAAATCGTAAACATATGTCGCTCCTTTATAAATAAACCATATTACCAACGCATAAAGTGCCAAATTCAGCACTATCTGTAAAAAACCCGAACTGATTCTTAACAGTACTCTGACTCCTGAAGAATTACCTGTTCCCTTCGCTCTTGAATTTACCATGCTAAAGCTCCTTTTTTAAGCTACCGTTCACGGTCTGTCCAAATCCCCTTCATCAAACCTGACTGAAAACAGGCATGATTACAGGTCTTCTCTTCATCTTTTTCCAAAGATATTCCTGAATCTCATCTCTAAGTACGGACTTCATTTTATTCCAGTCGCTGACACCTCTGTACTGCAAATCCATTATGATGTCTCTTGCCACATTTCCAAGTTCCTCCAAAAGCTCTTCAGAACCCTTTACATATACGAAGCCCCGCGAAATAACATCCGGTCCCGATATAAGTTCTCCCGTTTCGGCAACAAATGCAGCTGCAACTATCAGAAGTCCGCTTTCAGCCAGCTGCTGTCTGTCGCGAAGAACAATATTGCCAACATCGCCGACACTGAGTCCGTCGACCATGACTCCGCCGACACGAACGTTGTCAACTATCGCAGCCGAATCAGCAGAAAGCTCCAGTACGTTGCCTGATGAAAGGATAAACACATTGTCCTTTTCAAGTCCCATGCTGACAGCAAGTTCCTTGTGCGCAACAAGGAATCTGTATTCACCGTGAACCGGTATCGCATATTTCGGCTTCGTCAGTGAATATATCAGCTTGATTTCTTCCTGGCAGGCATGACCGGAAACATGAGCATCCTGATAAATAACCTTTGCTCCAATCATTTCAAGTTCATTTATAACCTTAAAAATATTTTTCTCATTTCCCGGAATTGCGGAGGAACTGAAAATAACCACATCTCCGGGCTTTATTGTAACCTTCTTGTGAATATTGGCAGCCATTCTTGAAAGAGCCGCCATAGCCTCGCCCTGACTTCCCGTAGTAATAATTACTATCTGCTCATCGGGATAGCTCTTCATCTGCTCCGTCGGAATAATCGTGTCATCTTTTACCTTTATGTATCCAAGCTCACTGGCTACTCCGATTACGTTGACCATGCTCCGGCCTTCGATGACAACTTTTCGACCGTATTTCTCAGCTGAGTTGATAATCTGCTGAACTCTGTCAACATTGGTAGAAAACGTAGCCACAATAATTCTCTTTGAAGTATTGTCGGCAAATACCGAATCAAAGGTTTTCCCTACTGTCTTCTCCGACATAGTATAGCCCGGACGCTGAATATTCGTGCTGTCACACAGCAGAGCCAGAACACCTTTCTTTCCAAGTTCAGCGAATCTGGTCAGATCAATTGTCTCGCCATAAACGGGTGTAAAGTCAATCTTAAAATCGCCTGTATGAATGATAACTCCCGCAGGTGTATGAATTGCCAACGCAGCGGCATCGGCAATGCTGTGATTTGTTCTGATAAACTCAACTCTGAAGCTTCCTATGTTTACGCTTGAGCCGTAATTAACAACCTTCTTGCGCACCTTTTGGGGCATTTCATGCTCCTTCAGCTTGTTTTCGATAAGTGCCACAGTCAGGCATGTGCCGTAAACAGGTACAGGGACATCCTTTAAAACATAAGGCAGTGCACCTATGTGATCTTCATGTCCATGTGTGATAAAGAAACCCTTCACCTTATCAATATTTTCTTTTAAATATGTGACATCCGGAATAACCAGATCCACGCCCGGCATATCGTCCTCCGGGAACGCAATGCCGCAATCCACCACAATAATCGAGTCCTCACACTCAAACGCGGTGATATTCATTCCAATTTGTTCAAGACCGCCCAAAGGTATTATTTTAACCTTCGGATTTTCGTCTGAACCTGTCTTCTCATTTATACTCAAATCTTCCTCCAAAACTCAATTCGTTAATTATATATTGTTCACAGACCTTTTTTCTGTTCAAAAACCGGGGACATCATTCATCGCCACCGACTATATCTATATCGTCAAGTAGCTCATTAAATACGTCTCCCACGGCATTCAGCTCGTTTTCGTCCTCAACCATAACGTATGAAACCTCATCGCCTTCGCCCGGAACTTCCTTCATGATATAACCGACAGCGTCATCCTCATCCTCGCTGTCAGTAACCAGAAGATAATTTGAACCGTTAATCTTTGTATCCGCTTCAACAAACAGCTCGATTGTTTCTCCGTCATCCATAGTAAAATTTATCTTTTTATCCATTTTCATACCTCATAAAAACTAAAACATATATCTGTTGTTACTTTTCTCTGTTATTACTGTTTTCAGTCGTTACTGTTTTCTGTTATTACTGTTCTCTGTTATTACTGTTTTCAGTTGTAACTTTTCTCTGTTGTTACTGTTTTCAGTTGTTACTGCTCTCTGTTGATACTGCTCTCAGTTGTTACTGCTCTCTGTTATTACTGTTCTGTGTTATTACTGTTCTCTGTTGTTACTGTTTTCTGTTGTGTATATCTCGGTTGATTCTGCTCTGTTTTCATTACAATTCACGGTTGATACTTTTTCTGCGTTCGCTAATGTTTACGACCTTACGGTTCTGTTCACAGTCTGTAAAAGTCCTTCGTAAGCACTGCGTACAGCCTCGGAGTTCCATTTGCAGTCTGTTCAAAGTCCATCCGTAAGCACTGCGTACAGCCTTGTAATGCTTATTTGAAATCCGTTCAAAAACATTCATAAGCCCTGCCTGCTTCGATTTCAGCTGCATTTTCACATTTTCGGCTAATTCTAAAGTTTTTTTAAACACCCATATACCACATTTACTTCATGGACAGGCTGTCCAGATAGTTCTGCAAAATAATAACCGCTGCCAGCTTGTCTACCACTTCATTCTTCTTTTCGTAACCAAGTCCTGCCTCATCAAGCACTCTGTGAGCAGCAACAGTCGACAGTCTCTCATCCCAGAGAATTACCTCAAGACCTGTTCTTCTCTCAATATCCGCAGCAAAAGCTCTTGACTTCTCCGCTCTTTCTCCTTCAGAATTGTCAAGCTTTTTAGGAAGGCCCACAACTACCTTTTCTACATCATACTGCGCAATAAGCTCTTCAATTCTTGCATAAGTCTTTCTCAGCTTTGATTCATGAGTTCTTCTGATAGTTTCTATCCCCTGCGCAGTAATAAGGAGCTCGTCACTCACTGCCACACCGCAGGTCATAGCCCCAAAATCAAGTCCGATTATCCGTTTTCCCATACATTCCTCTGTTAAATCCAATTAAAAATGATTATTTTCCACATTCCGATTAATGTGCTTTCACAGACTAATCTGCACTACCCTGTGATAGACGCTGTCCCATCTTTACTGTTCACTGCCCGTCCGTACCCATTCATGAGTCCTGTCCGATTCGCAGCCAATCACCGATTTCACAGTCAATCGCCAATTTTTAGTCAATCGCTATTTTTCAGTCAGTCGTTACTTCGCAGTCAGTCACTATTTTTCAGTCAGCCGCTGCTTCGCAGTCAGTCGCTATTTTTCAGTCAGCCGTTGCTTCGCAGTCAGTCACTATTTTTCAGTCAGCCGCTGCTTCGCAGTCAGTCACTATTTTTCAGCCGGTCGCCTATTTTCAGTCAGTTTCTTCTTCGAGGTCAGTCACTGCTTAACATCTTTCGGCTTATTCGTAGAGAGCAAACAGTCTCCATAGTCGAATCCGACCGAATCATAGCACCTACTTCAGATTGTTGTTTATATAGTCTCTCAGCAATTCCTCAATAATCTCGTCACGCTCAACCTTCATAATCTCACTTCTTGCCCCATTATGGCTGGTAATATATGTCGGGTCGCCCGACATAATATATCCGACAATCTGACTGACGGGATTGTATCCTTTTTCAGAAAGTGCATTATACACATTCGCAATCGTATCCTTTACCACACGATCCTGATCCTTCACAGCCTTGAAATACTGAGTACTAAACTTGTTGTCCTGCATTTAATGTGCCTCCCATACGCTTCTCCAAATTTCTTTCATCTATCCATTATACCTTAAAAATCTGATTAATTCAATCATTTTCTTTGTAAACAACGTCATAGTGGTTACTATTCACAGTTTGACCATGTGGTGAATGGTAACCACCAGTTCATCACATATACCTACTATACTCAATACAAACATTTAGCTATATGATGAATGGCAACCGATAAATCATCGCCTATACCTACTATACACAATACGAACATTTAGCTATATGGCGAATGGTAACCACCAGTTCATCAATAAACTTACAGACCGGAAAGCAAGATTCCGGTCTGCAGCATTTATTCCTGACTATGAATTGTAACACATTATCTGCAAACAGTTACAGTCGCATTTCCTGTAACCGGGTCTCTGTGAGCATAATCAAAGATCACATCTCCCGACACCGGATATTCAAAATGCTCTGCGTGTATCAGATTTCGGTCGCCCGACTGTTTTATACTTTTGAAACTTTTTCGTGCAGTCGCAAAGTTCGGAAAACTCTTTATATTTTCACGCAGGTAAAGGTCGTATAAAAGAACGTCTGCAAATATGTCCTTCATTTCCGGTGCTTTTTCACACGCAAAGTCATAAAAAAGCTCGTACTTTTTCAGTCGAGACGAACTCTGTCTGTCGTATCCGGTCTTCCCTTCATATTCTGCAAGTTCAAGATACATATCATACGGTTTATCATATAAACTCTCGAGATAGGAAAGTGATGTCATAAACTGCATTGAATTATGATACGTCTCAAGTACCCTCTCGACCTTTTTTAACTGCAGAATATCGGAATAGGCAAGCCAGTCTGTCGAAAGTACCTCATATGGCGGTGTCTGTGAGTAAATTATACCGTATTTTTCCGCATTCTCACCTATTGACGCCCCATGAAGCACTTTCAGGAATCCAAGCTGAAGTTCATGCGGATGCATGCTGTACACTTCATTAAAAGAATCTTCAAAAGATTTTGCATTCTCATAGGGCAAGCCTGCTATCAGATCAAGATGAATATGTATATTCGCATTTTTAAGCAGTTCAGCCACGTTTTCTCTGAGTCTTTCAATATTATTCCTGCGGTTAACGGCTTTAAGCGTTCTGGTGTTGGTAGTCTGTACTCCTATTTCCAGTTGAACAAGTCCGGGCCTCAGCCCCTGCAACAGTCTGATTTCATCATGGTTCAGAATATCGCCTTCTATTTCAAAATGGAAGTTGGTTATTCCATTGTCATGGTCGCGAATAAATTCAAGTATCGGAAGAGCATGTCCCGGATTGCAGTTAAAGGTTCTGTCAATAAATTTTACCTGTTTTACCCGTTCCGATAGAAAGAAACCGATATCCTCAAATACTTTTTCAAGGCTTCTAAACCTTACATTTTTATCAATTGATGAAAGGCAGTAGCTGCAACTGTAAGGACATCCTCTCTGACTTTCATAATAAAGAATACGGTTGTTAAAAATCTCCTTCAAATGTCCCGTCTTTTCATCTCTGTACCAGAAAGGAACATCATCCGGCGAAACAGCCTCAGACATTCCGGTATCGGTTATCCGCTCTCCTTCTAAGTCTCTGAACACAATACCCCTTATGTTTTCAAAATCACGTCCGCCCAAAACATATGCCCGAACCGTGTTTTTGAAGGATTCTTCTCCCTCCCCGACAAAAATACCGCGCAACTCACCGTATTCATCCAGCATATTTTTAGCCCGCCAGCTCACTTCGGGTCCTCCAAGCCATATATCTGCCTTCGGAAGTAGCTTATTAAAATCCTTTACAAGATCAAGCACAACCGAAATATTCCATATATAGCACGAAAACATCAGTATCTTTCCGTCTCCGTCCTCAGTACGCGCCTTTCCATTTATAATGCTGTAAAGCTCCTCTCGAATTTCTTCATAGGGCATATTAATTGTAAATTCACATAGAGTTATAAAATTCGAATATTCTCCCGCATATGCTGCAAGAGAATATATGGCCGGATTGGAATGAATAAATTTAGAATTTATGCCTACAAGTACTATCTCCATTAACAACTGTCTCCCCATAACAATGGCACAGATTTTTTCTCGACGCCACAAATATCCTTTTATTTCTTTACTGCTGCCAGGTATCCATTTATTTCTCACTACTGCAAAGTGACTCTTTATATCTTTACTGCTGAAAATACTCCTTTATTTCTTTACTACCGTAAATACTCCTTCATTTCTTTACTACCGTAAATACTCCTTTATTTCTTTACTACCGTAAAATATACCTTTATTTCTTTACCGCTGCCAAATGCGAACAAAAAGGTGACCTCATTATACAGTACCTTCAGTCATTTGTAATTAACGCCCCCAGCAGATTTCCATCATCGAAAAAGCCCTTTATTCTTACCTTTACAATACGGTTAATGAGACATCCTTTCTCAATTCTGTTTTTCCATACACCGTCATCCCCGGCCTCTGTACCTTTTTCAAGGCAGATGTCACAGTCGGCTGCATTAAATTTCTTTTCATCAGATGTCTTTTCATCGGCTGAATTTGCAGTATCTGTGTTCTCATCTGCTGCATTTTTTTCGGCTGTATTTGCAGCATCTGTGTTCTCATCTGCTGCATTTACTTCACCCGTATTTTCTGCTGTATTTACACCAGCCGCATACTCTTCAGTCGCATACTCAGCTTCCGGTATCATCACCGGCACATAACGTGAATTCAGTCCTTTATAAAACCCATTTTCATATTCTTCAATCAGGATGTCCTGCACACTTCCGACAAAAGATTTCATATATTCATGATGGTTTTGCTCATCAATTTTTTCTACAAGTACACTTCTTTCATGTTTTATGCTCTCTGTTACCTGACCCGGCATTCGGTCAGCCGCAGTGCCGCCTCTTCTGGAGAATTTAAAGATATGCATCTTGGCAAAATTAACCTTTCGGTAAAATGCCAGCGACTCTTCAAATTCGGCGTCTGTCTCTCTCGGAAAACCGGTAATTATATCTGTCGTAATTGCAGGATTATCAAAGACATTTCGCAGGATTTCACATTTATCGTAAAATTCCTTTGTGTCATAATGTCTGTTCATTCTCTTGAGGACACTGTCCGAACCGCTCTGAAGCGCCAAATGAAAATGTGGGCAGAATTTTTCTATCTGTTTGAGTTTTTCCGCAAACTCAAAGGTGATAATTCTCGGTTCAAGCGACCCCAGTCTGATTCGTTCTATTCCATCAATTAATGAAATTTTTTCAATCAATTCAAGCAAAGGTCCATATGTAAATTCCGCTTCATCCGATTTTCTCTTTATCCCCGCTTCATAATTCTTTTGACCGTAGGAGGACAAATGTATTCCCGTCAGAACAACCTCATGAATGCCTCCTTTAGAAAGCTCTGTGGCCTCTCTTACTATACTTTCCGAATCGCGCGATCTGACTCTTCCACGTGCATACGGAATAATACAATATGAACAGAACTGATTGCAGCCGTCTTCAATCTTGATAAACGCACGTGATTTTTCAGGAAATTCCGTGAGCTCCATAGATTCAAAACAACGTTCTTCCTCAATTTTATCAACTCTGACTGTTGAAAAATCTTTGTAGCTCATTTTACTTTCCGATCTTTTTTCCATGAGATCAATCAGAATATCGGCTATTTCGGACTTATGATTATTACCGATAACAACGTCCGCATCCTCAGATTCCAAAACCTTCTCACCGTTAATCTGTGCATAGCATCCCGTGGCCGCAATAACCGCATCCGGATTGTTCTTTCTTGCACGATGGAGCATCTGCCGCGATTTTCTGTCGGCAATATTTGTCACAGAGCATGTATTTATCACATATATATCCGCTCTGTCTTCAAAATCGACAATTCTGAAGCCCGCTTCAGCAAGCTTTTCTCTAATCTGTTCAGACTCGCATGTATTTACCTTGCATCCGAGCGTTAGTATTCCGACACTGTATTGCATACATACCTCCGTTTTCAATCCGTAACCCAAATCATGTTCAAAACCCGCAGTCGCTTTCCCTGCTGTTCGTTTAAAACAGTCATAAGTATTTTGACGCCGTAGTCATTATGATATAAGCGTCAATAGTACGTTGTTTTTCGTCAAGCTTGCTTGTAAGAAAAATAATGAACTTTATGACGCCAAAAACATGAAAAGTAGCCATTTTTCAAAGAAAAATGAGCTGATTTTGAATGTTTTTAGTATTTCGAGAGCACAAAGTGTGAAGAAATGCGTGTATCATTAGGCGTCAGTTCTTTTGACTCCGTAATTATTAATATCCAACTGATAATGGTGAGTGTAGGTTTCTTCTGCATCATTGTGTTCAATAATGCTTCTTCATCTGACCTTTTTTTGTTTGTTTTACACAATAACAGACACCATTTTTTGTATAAAATAACTGAAAATTAGAGAAAGTGTTTCTCTTTGCACGGTCAACTATTGACTTCATTGAAAATAAACTATATACTATGTTTGTAATCGAAAGGTGACAGTGCAGAACAGCTGCATTAACCTGGCGGTTCTGCTATGCATAAACTATTTTAAAGCGAAAGGGGAAATTACCAATGAAGACAGTACAGATTACATTAAACTCAATTGACTCGGTTAAGTCATTTGTTAACACAGTTACAAAGTTCGATACAGATTTCGATTTAGTATCAGGCAGATACGTTATTGACGCAAAGTCAATTATGGGTATCTTTTCACTTGACTTATCAAAGCCTATCGATCTGAATATTCATTCAGAGGATGATATCGACAAGATTCTTGATGCTCTCAAGCCTTACATCATCTGATAATTCAGACATCACCGTCAGTCAATCAGCCCCGGAGATACTTCTCCGGGGCTATTTTTGTGCTGTTCCGCTGTTTTCAATTATTATATAAATTCCTCAATGAGCAATTTTCCTAATCCTGATATCACGGTTCTCATTAAGCAGATCCGATGAAGTCCGGTTTCTATCACCGCGCTTAATTATTGAAATCTCGTGAAGCCCGGTTTCATTCACCACACTTAATTATTGCAATCCCATGAAGCCCGGTTTCATTCACCGCACTTAATTATTGCAATCCCATGAAGCCCGGTTTCATTCACCGCACTTAATTATTGCAAATCCGATGAAGCCCGGTTTCATTCACCGCACTTAATTGTTGCAAATCCGATGAAGTTCATTTTCTATCATCGCACTTAATCATTGCTATCCCGTGAAGCTCTGTTTCCGTCGCTGACCTCGATTATTTCAACCGACGAGATTGCTTTCTCCATGAGTTCCTCAATTACTCCCTCCAGTTTTTTCTCAGAACGTTCAATAATATTGAGATATGGCTTGGTAACGGGATGCTTTGCCACAAAAATAGTACAGCAGTCCTCATAGGGCTCAATCGATGTCTCATATGTGTTAATCTTTTCTGCAATATCGACAATATCCTGCTTGTCAAAAGCAATCAACGGTCTGTATACGGGAAGTGTACATACCGCATTCGTGGTAATAAGGCTCTGCGGAGTCTGACTCGCTACCTGTCCGATGCTCTCACCTGTAATAAGTGCCTGACATTTGTTCTCATATGCAAAATGCTCTGCAATTCGCATCATGTAACGTCTCATAATTATTGTCAGTTCCTCTCGGGGACATTTTTCAATAATCGCAAGCTGAATGTCTGTAAAATTAACAACATGAAGTCTGATAGGTCCGGTATATACGCTTACAAGTCGCGCCAGATCCACCACCTTCTGCTTTGCACGCTCGCTGGTATAAGGCGGAGCATGGAAATATACCGCGTCAATAACGAGACCTCTTTTAGCTACCATATAACCGGCAACAGGACTGTCAATTCCTCCGGAAAGCAGAAGCATAGCATGTCCGTTTACGCCCAGAGGCATTCCTCCGAGTCCCTTTACAGAGTCTGAATAGCAATATGCATTATTTCTGATTTCCACGTACAGTTTAAAATCAGGCTTATGCACATCAACCGTCAGATTTGAAAACCTGTCAAGCATGCATCCGCCCATTTCACTTGCAATTTCGGGACTCTGCATCGGATAGGACTTATCCGATCTTTTCGCTTCAACCTTGAACGTCAGCTTTTCTTCGCCGTATCTGTCGCTGACATAATCGCCGACACATCTGACCAGATTATCCCATGAATTATCCTCAATCACGTATGCGGGGCAAATCTCCCATACTCCGAATACCGTTTTCAACGCTGCAATTGCATCATCATAATCATATTTTTCGGGGCAGGATACAAGGATTCGTCCCTGCTCACGTACCGCCTCAAATCCTTCGGCAACCTTTGCAAGCTTCTCAGCTATTCTGTCGCACAATGCATCTTCAAACACATATCTGTTTTTTCCTTTTATACCGATTTCGGCATATTTTATCAAAAAAGCCCTGTAGTTCATACTATATCTGACCCATTCATTAACTTCTGAATGTTCGGTATGGTCTTCTCCCTTCTATAAATAAATTGTTGAAGCTCTCAACTCATATTCGAATTATAACTTTCTAAACGTTCAACCGCTTAATCTGTTGCACGTTAAAATTTACTGTTCACAGTCTGTCCAAAACGCATTCATAAGCCCTGCCTGCTTCGCAGCCGGCAAATCACTTTCTGCTGAACCTGTTGTAAACCGGTACAATCTCCTTCAAAACATCAATACAGTAATCAATCTCTTCAGCCGTCGTATTCACGGAAAAACTGAATCTGAGCGTCGAATCAAGAAGTTCTTTTTTCACGCCTATGGCTTTAAGTGTGCTGCTGATTCCGGGGTGATTCGAGGAGCAGGCCGAACCTGAGGACACGCAGATACCTCTTTCCTCAAGTGCATGGAGCAGAACCTCAGATTTGATTCCCGCGAAACTGACACTCACCACATGCGGAGCCGTCTGTCTGACAAGAGTATTCAAATCTTCCTCGCCAACCTGTCGAAAAACCGCATTGACCGTTGTTCCGGGCACCTGCTTCATTCCCTCGATCAGCCTTGTTTTCAAATCATAAAGCCTTTCAATCTTTGAATCATGCTGTTCGTATATTTCACGTACTGCCTCGCCAAGGCCGGCAATTGCAGGCACATTTTCTGTTCCGGATCTTCTGTTTTTCTGCTGCCCGCCTCCGAAAATAAGCGGACGCAGCTTAACCGATGCGTCGGCATAAAGGAATCCGCTACCCTTCGGTCCGTGAATTTTATGCCCGCTGACACTAAGCAGGTCAATTCCCTCTTTTTTAGGTCGAATCACATATTTGCCATATGCCTGAATGGCATCGGCATGGAAAATCACATCCGGTTTTTTCGTCTTTACTGCCTTTGAAATTGAAGCAATATCCTGTACCGCACCGACTTCGTTGTTCACATACATTACAGACACAATAATCGTGTCATCTGTTATCATATCCACCAGTTCATCAATTTTTATATGCCCCATAACATCAACAGGCGCAAAATCCACCTTAAACCCGAACTCTTCGAGTGAAAGCAGTGGATTGTATACCGATGCATGCTCGAAGCCGGATGCAATAATATGCATGCCTTTTCTTTTATTTGCCAGTGCCGCACCTACAAGTGCCATATTGTTTGATTCCGTACCGCCCGAAGTAAAAATTATTTCCTTCGGCTGAACCTTCAGCGAATCGGCAATTATTTCAGCGGCATCCTTAATGTATCTTTCCGCCTCAAGTCCCTTATTATGTTTGGATGACGGATTTCCGTAGTCCGTCAGAAAAGTTTTCTGAACTATTTCAGCCACTCTGTCACTTACTCTCGTAGTAGCAGCATTATCAAGATATGCTTCCATCTCTTCCCCCGATATGAGTCTGTTTTGGCATTACTATTCACAGTCCGGACAAATCCCATTCATATGCTCTGCCTGCTTCGCAGTCAGTCGCTGCTTCGCAGCTTTTCAGCATATTCATGTGCTTTGTCCAGCCTCCATAGTCGGATAACCATGTCCACAGTTTCGGAAGCAAGCTCCCGAAACCGCGTTCATAGTTACCCGACTGTGAATAGTAACATCATGTTATCATATCATTTCCGTATTCGATTGGCAACATAAAAATGCTATTCCGTTCAGAAGCAATTAATTTTTATCGGTCTTTCAAATCACATTATGAAGTACGGCCTGCTTCACTTTCATTCACTGCTGCTCAGCTTTCGACTTAAGGCATTTATATAAATAAAATGCATATCCGCCGGCCACAACAATGATAAATGCTGAACAGAAATAATTAAATGCGGGTGTTTCCGCATCCGCGCTGCGAAATTTGGAAGTAATATCAATAAGTGCGTGTGCCGCAATTCCGGGAAGCATGCTTCCGCTTCTGTAAAACATCATTACAAATGCAAAACCAAAAGCTATTGCATACAGAACCTGAAGTATCGTGTCAAGTCCAGCCTGACCTGTAAAGAGATTTACAATATGTCCTACTCCGAACGTAACAGCCGACACGATTATCGCACTTGTAACATTCGTTTTCTCCATTGCCTTAAACAGCAGTCCGCGGAATATCAGTTCCTCTGCCAGACCTACAAGCGCCATATTGATTACCGCAACAATCTGATTTACAGGTTCGTAATTCATTTCAGCACCGCACCACAGGTTCAGTGTACAAAGGACTGCAATCGGTATAAAATACAGATATTTTTTGCTGTTATGAACCTTTACAAAGCCGTATTTGTCACCCAGTTTATTCTTGAAAATAAATACAAGCAAAACAGTAGAAACAGCCAGCAGTCCCAGCATGGTATAAATACTGTCATCTCCGAAATTTTTCCTAAAGTTGCCTGTCAAAACAACATAAATAATAATCCATACCACAGCGAACCATATTTCACTCTTCTCATAAAACTTCTTCATAGGTACATCTCCTTATATTTAGATAATATCTGCTATTCAAAACTCAGTTGCGTTATGTTTCCATGCTTCTTCAAAAACAGGATCCCGTTCATTCGTCATCCCTGATTTTGTCAAGCGCATCATTTATCATCCCTGCCTCATACTTTCTCAGATATATTGAAATAGCCCAGACAAGAGTATAAATCACAAGATAACTGATGGCACAGCTTACCGCATACTCAAATTTAGTATACCACCCAAACAGATAACCTATCAGCATTGTGATACCAAAGCAAAGGAAAAAATGCACACCGGTAAGCAATCGCGCTACTTTCTTTGAAGCATTTTCAGACTTGAAAATTAATATTGTCGGAATACTTGTCAATATTCCGCATAGAATTATCGAATGTGGAATATACCATTCAATCAGAGGATTCTCACCGTTGAGATATTCGCATGTCATTTCAATCGTTATCACAATCAGCACCAAAAATGTTATTATAAGCATCTGTTCAACTATAAGTTTAATTTTTCCAGTCATAATCCCAACCTCTTCTTTATATCTTTTACGTACGATCTCGAAATAACCACTTCTTCGCCGTTAAGTAAAGTAGCCACCAGTCTTGAATTACCGTCTGCTTTTACACTTTTTATCTTTCTGAGATTGCATATCATCGATTTTGAAATTCTTATAAATCTGAAATCAAATATCTGTTCCAGCTCATACAGCCTGTTTTTCACTTCAAAACATCCGTCTTTGGTATACGCAAAGCACTTGTCATCAACAGATTCCACATAATAAATCAATGAAATTCTGCAGGGTATTTTTTTACCGTCCAGATACCCGATTACAGTCTGTTCTCCATTTTCCAAAAGTCCTATGGCGTTTATTACAGAATCATTCATATTCGCCACATTCAGCACTGCATTCTCTTCTTCTCTGTTTTTTACCCTGTTAACAGAAACCTTCATACATACCTCCAAGCTGGAATAACAAAAATATTCATGTAATCTTTGCTCTGCGAGTTTCCATCTTTTCCGTTCATTCGCATTTACTGTTCACATTCTGTCCAAAAACGCACTTATAAGCTCTGGCTGTTATGCAGTCAGTCGCTGCTTTGCGGCAAAAAGCTTATTTACTGTGTTCTGTCCCGGTTATTTTCTTCTGCAGATTCTCGGATAAATGATTCCGACCGCTACAAGAGCAAGCATTGTTATCACAACAATATAATAACATGTAAATTCCGTTGATACAAGCTTTCCACCGATTTCAGTCTTAAATGTAAAAATCTCTTCTATCGACTTTCTGAACATTCCTCCGTCAACACCGTTTACAGTATCATCAATATGATTGAGCAGTCCGTTCATCAGACTGTCTCGGTAAAGGTTTGTTATTCCTGTTGCCGGAAGAATATTGCAAAATCCTCTTAACCCGGCAGAATACTCCGAAAGCGGTACATACGCTCCGATCAGGAAACCCGATACAGCGGATAAAATACCCATAAATGCACCGCTGGCCGTAGTCGATTTAAAAAACATCATAACTATCAGGAAAATCGCGGATGAAGAAATTGCACCGAGACATGTGAAGCCTGCCATAGCGGCAATGCTTCCGATACTGATATATAAATCACCGCTTACGCAAAGAGCCACAATTCCTGCCGATAAAATAATAAGATTCATGATTATTGATGATAATGCAGACGCACAAAAATAACTGAGAATTATCTGCCATCTTTTTATCGGAGTTGAAGATATATCGAAATCTATCTTGTTCTCTCTGTCACTTACTATTGTCGTCAGGCAGTTAAAAGGAACCGTAATTAGTGCCGACCCGAGAATTCCTGCCAGCAGCAGACCGTTTGAAAGCATATCGGCACTCTCGGCTCCCATAATGTCAAGCAACGCTCCCGCAGAATTTTCAATGGCCCCTGTATATGTCTGTTTTATGAAAATCATATACAGTGAAAATACTATTATTGGGGTCAGCATTGAAAACAGAACAGCACTTTTGTCTTTAAAATATACCAGCATATTTCGCTTTGTAAGTCCTATAAACTTATTCATTTTTGCACTCCTTTCCCGTAAGATTTAAAAATACGTCATCCATTGTTCCTTTGATTATCTCAAAATCCTTCAGTTTATCCCGGCTTCTGTAAAGGAATTCATTTATCTGTCCTTCAAAGTACATATTATAGTGATCTGCATCATATTTAAATTCATAGTCCTTCATCAGAGCTCTGTTTTCCACAGTGTCTTCGGTATACCACACCAGACGTTTTTTTGTATATTTGTTTTTCAACATTGAAGGTGAGCCCTCCGCAATGATTTTACCCTTATCAAGAATCACTACATTGTCGGCATCTCTTGTTTCCTCCATGTAATGAGTCGTCAAAAAGATTGTCATTTTTTCATCCTCACGTAAATAATTTACATAATCCCAAACCATTTTTCTCGACATCGGATCAAGTCCTGTGGTCGGTTCATCAAGAAACAGAATTCTCGGTCTGTTTATCAGAGCCCTGATAATATCAACTCTTCTCCTCTGTCCGCCCGAAAGACTCTCATATTTTTGAGTCCAGATTTCGTCAAGCATAAAGGCATCCGAAAATACCTTCAGTCTGTCCATTATTTCTCTTTTACAGAAACCGTAATAGGCTCCTCTTGTCGACAGATTTTCTTTAACCGTCAGTTTTGCATCCAGTACAGAATTCTGAAATACAATGCCCATCAGATTTCTGATTTTGTCATCCTCGTTACCAACACTGAGCCCAAATACTTTAGCTTCTCCGGATGTCTTTTTTAATATGGTACTCAGTATATTAATCGTTGTTGATTTTCCCGCTCCGTTTTCGCCAAGATACGCAAACAGTTCGCCTTCATTGACATCAAAACTGATTCCATCTATTGCTGTATTCGTACCATACTTTTTTGTCAGACCGTTTATTTCTATAGCCTTCATACTTCCTCCCTTATCATACGATTTAATATTATTCATTTGCCTTCATTTACAGTTTTCGGATTCCCTGTTACGAGTCGCCATTCGCAATCAGAGCCAGGTTCTTAATAAGTTTTACCGAACCTTCCGGTTCAGTCTTTTCCGGACCGTTTTCCCTGAACGCAATATGAGCATAACAGAAAAAAGCGCATTTGGAAATACTACTGACATCAAGTTGCAGTTCACACACAGTAAGTTGCAAAATTTAACTGTATGTTGCATGTTTTGTCAGGTAAGTTGCAACGTGTATCAGAACGTACAGTATCGGAATTTGCAGTATCGGATTATGCAGTGGCGGATTTTGCGTCGCGTCAGCGACAAATTCCCGCTGCAAATGCGTGCGAATCCTTGCGGAGCGTTTTTACTTTACAGGACGCAATTTCCAACAAAGTAAAAACACCGAAAATGCACAATTACATTGCATTTCCGGTGTTTTCTCAATAATGCTTATTCTATATATTTTTTTAACATACATTAATTCCATGACGAGAGTGTCAAAATCCCTTTTGTTACTCATCAATGATACCGACCACTCCGTTGATACTCATCATTAATACCGGTTATTCCGTTGCTACTCATCAATGATACCGGTTATTCCGCTGTTCTGTTAACTTCAAAATCTTCATTCAATGATTACTGCGTCAAAACAATACTCAGTTACAGATAAAGCCTGCTACAGACATCAGCATTATACCGGCTGTCTCGGTTCTGAGTATTCTTTTTCCGAGCGATACAGGCTTTACTCCGTACTGCATGGCAAGCTCGACCTCCTCCGGCTCAAAACCGCCTTCCGGTCCGATAAATACCGCTGCACTGTCTTTACCCTTCAGTGATGAAATCAGTTGCAGAGAAGCCGCCATTCCTTCCGGAGAGCTGTCAGCGTTTTCATAAGGGATAATACTCATATCCATATGTCCTGCCCACTCGAGAGCCTCTTTAAAGCTCATCACCCTGTCGATTTTAGGAATAATTCCTCTTCCGGACTGTTTTGCCGCACTCTCTGAAATAGCCTGCCAGCGTTCAAGTTTTTTTGCTTCTTTTTTCTCATCATCAAGTTTTACAATTACCCGTCTGGTCATTACCGGAACAATCTCAAAAACTCCAAGTTCGACATTCTTCTGGATAATCATTTCCATTTTATCCTTCTTCGGAAGTCCCTGAAACAGATAAATCCTGACCGGCATTTCAGACTCGGATGCATGCTGTTCAAGTATTTCCGCGTCAATTCTGTCTGATTCCAACGATGAAATTCTGCAATGATAATCTTTTCCTTCACCGTCACAGATAATAATTTCTTCGCCCTGTCGCATTCGAAGAACATTCTTTATGTGGTTAACATCCTCTCCCGTCAGGGAAATCGTGCTGTCGCCGATGTGTGACTTATCAGTATAAAAATGGTACATATCATCCTCCGAAATTCTAAC
>JAZLIK010000150.1:0-19221 GCA_045617345.1 Lachnospiraceae bacterium
AAAGTGCGACGGCCTCACAAAAAAAGGTAAGATAAATGCAGTGTGCCTGTTGTAGTTATTACGAATGCGTTTATTATTACCAGACTGTGAATAGTAGATATTTGCCGTTACTATTCACAGTCTGTTCCAAACGCATTCATAAGCCCGGCCTGCTGCGCAGTCAGTCGCTGCTTCGCAGCTTGTGGCTTATTCATGTGTTTTGAACAGCCTCCATAGTCGGATAATAATATCCGCAAGCCCGAGAGCAAGCTCTCAGCTTGCGTCTATTAATACCCGACTGTGAATAGTAACTATTTTGACAAATATTTCTTGACAAAAAAAATATGATGAGTTAAAATCAACGTCTGTAAAATGAGAAAGGAGAAACATCATGAAAAAAGTAATGATTTTCATGATGCTGCTTGTGATGACGACCGCACTTTGTGCATGCAATGGCGGTACCGATGAACAGAATGAAGGACCTGACTCAGTTTATTATGGCGGAAAAATTACAGTTGGTATTACCCAGGATTTGGATAGTCTTGACCCACACAAAGCAGTAGCGGCAGGAACGAAAGAAGTTCTGTACAACATTTTTGAAGGCCTTATTAAGGTCAGTAAAGATGGAGAATTTGTTCCCGCTGTAGCGTCTTCATATGAGATTTCACCCGATGGAATGAAGTACACCTTCAGACTTCGTCAGGGAGTGAAGTTCCATAACGGTAAAGATGTTACGGCAGATGATGTAATATATTCATTGAAGCGTGTAGCCGGTATGCTTGAGAATCCCGATCCTGAGGTTCCCAAGTTAGCGGCTTTTTCTATTATTTCCGCAATTAATAAAACTGAAGACGGCATCGAGGTTGTGCTCAGTGAGCCCAACACGGAGCTGATAGGTTATTTTACAAGCAGTATCATACCCAATGACTACGATAAGCAGTCAACATTTCCTGTAGGAACAGGACCGTTCAGGTTTGTATCATATGAACCGCTTACAAAGCTTGAACTTGAGAAAAACGAGGATTATTATAACAAAGAAGCGGCAGCATTTCTTGACGGTGTCACATTTAAAATCTGCGCAAGCACTGAGTCTGCATTTCTTGAACTGCAGGCAGGAAGCATGGATTTATTCCCTTATCTGACAGAGGATCAGGCAAAGCAGCTTGAGGGAAGATATACAATTGAAAGCGGAACCATGAATCTGGTTCAGGCTCTGTTTTTAAACAATGCGGTTGAGCCGTTTAACAGTCTTAAGGTCAGACAGGCAATTAATTACGCAATAGACAAACAGGAATTACTTAATGTTGTTGCAGGCGGCAAGGGAGCTGTTATCGGAACAAATATGTTCCCTTCATTTTCCAAGTATTATGAGGCAGAGACTGAGCACGCCTATGATTATGACCCTGAGAAGGCTAAAGCACTTTTGACGGAAGCCGGTTATCCGGACGGCATATCATTCACGATTGCCATACCGTCAAACTATGATTTTCATGTACGTACAGGTGAGGTTATAGTTTCGCAGCTTGCAAAGGCAGGAATAAAGGCAGAAATCAAGCTCGTTGAGTGGGCAAGCTGGCTTTCCGACATATATCAGGGAAGACAGTTTGAAGCTACAGTGGTAGGTCTTGATTCACAGCTTGCTCCTTCCGATATCATGAGATTTTATCCTACTGATTCCAAGAAGAACTTTATTAATTACAACAGTGCTGAATTCGACAGAATATTTGCACTTGCAAAGCAGGCTACAAACGAGGAAACGAAGGCCGGATACTATAAACAGCTTGAAACTATTCTGACTTCAGATGCGGCATCGGCTTATATTCAGAGCCCGGCTCAGCTTGTGGCAGTAAGTCCGAAGATTGGCGGTTATACATTCTATCCTGTTTTTGTACAGGATATGAGTACAATTTATTATAAACACAAGCCTTGACAGTATCAGTGAATGAGGCAACAAACGGTTATCGTGAAGACTGTGGATAGTAACAAGACGGTAACGGCATGTATTGCATTTGACCTTGTCATCGAAAAAAGCAGGAGACGACAGAGTCGTTGACTGCTTTTTTCAGTATATGACAGTTTCCATGGTACGAATATGACTGCAGATTATTTTTCGCAGTCGAATAATAATGCCTGTAGGCTGTGAACAGTAACCTGATATACGGTGCTGACGGACATTATTACTTGACTATGAATGGCTTTCGGAGCTGGAACAAAAATTGTGAAAGAGCTTTGAACGGGCTGCAAACGGTATAGATCGAAACGTTAAAATATTGACATAAATGTTTATTGAACGGGCTGCAAACGGTATAGATTGAAATGCTAAAATATTGACATAAATGTTAATTATACGGGTTGCGAACGGTAACGGCATATGAGAGGAGGATGACATGAATCAGTATTTAAAAAAAATAATATCTTTTTTGATTACGCTTATGTGCGTAGCAATTCTGTCATTTTTCCTGTTTCAGATAATTCCGGGAGATGCTGCAGTATCAAAGCTTGGAACAGAGGCTACGCCGGAACAGATTGCCGAACTGCGCAGTATGTACGGTTACGATAAAGGCTTCTTTGAAAGATTTTTTTCATGGATAGGCGGAGCGATTACAGGTGATTTCGGAGTCTCAATCAATTACGGTCCTATGACCGTGGCGGAGCTGATAGGCCAGAGACTTCCCGTAACAATATGGCTGGCTGTGCTTTCAATACTTCTGATAGTAATTATTTCAATACCGATAGGACTGATATGCGCAAAAAGACCGGGAGGCGTTCTTGACAGTGTAACAGACTGGCTGACACAGATATTCATGGCGATTCCTTCATTTGTTCACGGTATACTGATTACAATTGTTTTCGGAATAGTTCTGAGATGGTTTACTCCGGGAGCATATGTAAAGCCTACAGAAAATTTCGGAGCTTTTCTGAGATTTATGATATTTCCCGCTTTGTCCGTGGCACTTCCAAAGATTGCGATGACTGTAAAGTTCATGAAGACTGCGGTAAAGGGAGAGCTGAAGAAGGATTATGTCAGAACGGCCAGAGCGAAGGGATGCGGAAATGAAGGTGTTTTGTGGAAGCATGTGCTGAAGAATTCACTCTTCCCCGTTATTACATTCATCGGTATGATAGTTGCGGAGGTAATGGCCGGAAGTATCATGATTGAGCAGGTTTACAGTCTTCCGGGACTGGGAATGCTGCTGGTTACTTCAATATCAAACAGAGATTTTAATGTTGTACAGGCAATAGTTATGTATATTGCCGTAATAGTCATTCTGACAAATTTTGTTGTAGATATGTTATACAGAATTCTGGATCCGAGAACGGAGGAATAGAGTATTTTTGTGATGAAGATATACAATTCCGTAAACAGAAGAACAGAGTATTTTTGTGATGAAGATATGCACTCCGTAAACAGAAGAACAGAGATATTTGTAATGCAGATACATAACGGGAGAAGAACGGATGGAAATAAAGTACAGTAATACCAATAAAAGGTTAATAGCCGGCATCTGTCTGACTATACTGGTGGTAATACCGGTAATAATCAGCTTTATTTGGATGCCTTTTGACCCGAATGAGGTGGATTATTCTTCGAAATTCCTTCCTCCATCGTTTTATCACCTGTTTGGCACGGATGATTACGGAAGAGATATATACTGCAGGCTGATGCGCGGTGCCGGAATCACCTTTGGAATATCGTTATTTACGGTTTTGGCGGGAGCGGTCATCGGAACCTTTATCGGGGCACTTACCGGATATTTCGGCGGTATAGTGGATGAAGTTCTGATGCGAATCAATGACTGCCTGTCATCATTTCCAAGCATTCTGCTGGCACTTGTCGTTGTAAGTCTGCTGGATAAAGGAACGCTGAATATATGCATAGCTCTGACACTTGTGTTTATTCCAAGTTTTTCAAGAATCATGCGCTCTGAATTTATGAGTGAAAAGAATAAAGACTATGTTTTGAACGCAAGACTGATGGGAGCGGGACATTTCAGAGTAATATTTGTGCATATTCTTCCAAATACGCTTCCTATTCTTTTTTCAACAATGCTTGTGGGATTAAACAATGCGGTTCTGGCGGAAGCGGGTCTGAGCTATCTGGGACTTGGAGTACAGCCTCCGGAGCCGAGTCTTGGACGTATGCTTTCGGAAGCGAAGGTATATTTGTGGAGTGCGCCGTGGTATGAAATATGTACCTGCCTGGTAATAATTGTTTTGATACTTGGAATTACCACGGTCAGTGAAAATGTTGGCGTGTCGGGTATCAGCTTCAGAAGAGTTCGGAAAAAAATAGCGGAAAAAAGAAAACTTGAAGAAAAACGGAAGAACACAGAAAGCGCTGACGGGAAAAAAATCACCCAAAACCTTGAGACTGAGAGAAAAACCAACGAAAAGAAGAATAGCGTAACCACTGAGACATCAGAAAGCGCTGCTGAACAGAAATGCAACGGGAACCGGCAGGACAAAGGAAACATAAAAAATACCGAAAAAAATATACTGGAGGTTCGAAATCTTGATGTCAGATTCATAGATGAAAACGGAATAAAGCAGATTTTGAACGATGTTTCCTTCGAATTGAAAAATGGTGAGATACTCGGTGTTGTGGGCGAATCCGGTTCGGGAAAGAGCCTGACGGCGTTGAGCATTATGGGACTGCTTCCGGAAAATGCGGCAATACTTGGAGGCAGTATCAGCTATGACGGCAGAACATTGACCGATATTCAGGAGGATGAATACAGAAGGCTTCGTGGCAGGGACATAGCATTTGTATTTCAGGAGCCGATGACCAGCCTGAATCCGGTTGTCAGAGTCGGAACGCAGATAGATGAGGTGCTGGATATTCATTTTTCCCAGATACCGGAAGCTGAACAGAAAAAGATTGTTTTGGAGGCTCTTGAGGATGTCGGTCTCCAAAATCCAGACGAGCTATATTACATGTATCCGCATGAACTTAGCGGAGGAATGCGGCAGAGGGTTATGATAGCGATGGCACTTGTGGCCAAGAGCAGGATAATAATCGCAGATGAACCTACAACCGCGCTGGATGCTGATGTGGCAGGGGTAATACTTGACCTGTTTGAAAAAATCAACCGTAAATATGGAACATCAATAATCCTGATTTCACATGATTTACGTGTCATTGGGCGAGTTTCCGACAGGGCAATGATAATGCAGAACGGCAGAATAGTCGAGATTATCGATATTCATAAGGAACGAAATGAAACCTATTACATGGTTGTGAACACTCCCGCTATTCAGCAGTCAAAGACCGTGCGAAAAAATGACGGAAAGAAAAAGACTTTAAAAAACAGGAAAGTTACTAATGAGACAACTGTAGAAAACAAGCGGGAATCATTACCGGATTTAGGTCATGAAACCGAACGTGCTGAAAAAATCATAAAGAAAGAATGCTTTGATTTACCTGCGACGGAGTACGGAAGAGGACTGCTTGAAGCAGCTTTTGCCGAAAATTCACTTGTGACTCCGGGAAGGTCCGAAGCAAGTATGGTTCGGATGAAGAATGTAAATGTGTTTTACAAATCACGTGATAAAAAATCAAACGGGCTCAGACAGGTAATATTTGACGCGGAGCTTGATATTAGGAAAGGTGATACCGCAGGAATAGTCGGAGAAAGCGGATGCGGGAAAACAACGCTTGTAAAAGCAATGGCAGGTCTGCAGAAATATATGAACGGAGAAGTAAAGCTTGAATGTGAACGCCCCGGAATGGTATTTCAGGATCCTTATTCAAGTCTGAATCCGGCTTTTACGGTAGAGAGAATTCTTGAAGAACCGCTTAGAATTGCAAACAGGCATAGTCAGAAGGAAAAGCGCCTGAATAAAGCCGAAATGAAAAAGAAGGTTCTGGATATTCTTGATTCTATCGAGCTGGACAGTGACATAGCGGAACGAAGAATTAGCAATCTGTCTGGTGGGCAGCGACAGCGAATCGCCATAGCGCTCACAATAATACTGAAACGTGAGCTTATTATACTTGACGAACCGGTGTCGGCACTTGACGTGACAATTCAGGAACAGATATTAAGACTTTTGACAAAGCTGAAAAAGAAATATGGACTGACCTATGTAATCATTTCACATGACAGAAGACTTGTTGCCCGTCTCTGTAACGTAGTATATTCGGTTGAAAACGGAAAGGTAAAGGAAGTGCTGCGAAGCAACGGCTGACTGCGTAGCCGGCAGGGCTTATGAATGCGTTTTGTACAGCTTACATCACATAGACATTATTACAGTTGATTTAGAAGCAAGCCTGTAGTAATGTCTATGTGATGTATGGTAACAGCCGGACAAAAGTATCTGAAAAAAGTTGTTGACAGATCGGTATTTTGATGTTATGATAACCAAAGTTGTGAGGAAAGCTCACACAGAAAGCAGAGTATCCACTCTCACCCCAAGCGTCAGATGACAGTGAACGGGTTAATGTTTTTCGGTTTTTATATTCGATTATAAAAGTGGATAGTTTGCGTCTGTCCACTTTTTATTTTTTTGCATTGGAGGTGCAGGACTATTAGCGATTATTTCATTAATGAACAGATAAGAGACAAGGAGATTCGTCTTATCGGAGAAAACGGTGAACAGCTTGGAATTATGTCAGCCAAGGATGCATATGCACAGGCTCAGGAGGCAGGTCTTGATTTGATTAAGATAGCGCCTACGGCAAAGCCCCCTGTATGTAAGATCGCAGATTACGGAAAATTCCGTTACGAACAGCTTCGCAAGGCCAAGGAAGCAAAGAAGAACCAGAAGGTTACCGATGTTAAGGAATTGCGTCTTTCACCGAATATTGATGAGAATGATTTGAACACAAAAGCAAATCAGGCACGCAAGTTCCTGCAGCATGGCGATAAAGTAAAGGTTACGCTTAAATTCAGAGGCCGTGAGATGGCACACATGAATCTGGGCAAGGAAATTCTGGACGGCTTCGCAGAGAGGCTGACAGACTGTGCTATTGTTGACAAGCCCGCAAAGCTTGAAGGCAGAAGCATGATTATGATTCTTTCGGAAAAGAAGCAGTGATCCGAGGAAAAAGGCAGCATCGTTTAAAACATCAGTTTTAAATAAATTTTAAGGAGGAATTTTGAAATGCCGAAGTTAAAAACTAACAGAGCAGCAGCTAAGCGTTTTAAGAAGACCGGTACCGGTAAGTTTAAGAGAATGAAGGCAGGTAAGCAGCACATCCTTACCAAGAAGTCTCAGAAGATGAAGAGAAGATTGAGAAAGGGTGCCTTATTAGATCCTACAAATGAGATTGCAGCAAAGCGTATGCTGCCTTATGCGTAAGAGTTGGCTGAAGGAGGAAATATAAAATGGCTAGAATTAAGGGTGGCTTAAATGCCAAGAAAAAGCACAATAGAGTATTAAAGCTTGCAAAGGGCTTCAGAGGAGCAAGATCAAAGCAGTACAGAACAGCTAAACAGGCTGTTATGAGAGCTTTAACAGCATCATTTGCAGGTCGTCGTCAGAAGAAGAGAGAGTTCCGCAGCCTCTGGATTGTACGTATTAATGCAGCAGCCAGAATGAACGGCCTTTCATACAGCAAGCTTATGCATGGTTTAAAGCTTGCCAACATCGACATCAACAGAAAGATGCTTTCAGAGATTGCCATTGCCGATCCCGAGGGCTTCAAGAGCCTTGCAGATGCAGCAAAGGCAAAGCTTGCTTAAATTAATATCGATTATCAGTGCCGAAGCCTGTGAAGGCTTCGGCTTTTTTTCGCTTGCATTACCCTTAAAAAATGATATACTGTTAGTGGAGTACTATGGGGGTTTGCAATGAAACAGAAGATTGAACGGTTTGCCAACGGAATATTTACATATGAGAGTCCTGTAATTGAGGTCTCGGAAGAAGCCATATATCTTAGTGCGATTCAGGGACAGAGATTAGAGGCTTCATTTGTTGTACGTAACAGTGCAAATGAGAAAATGCGTGGTTTTGTAACGTCACCCTGTGAGAATATCTGTCTGAAAACAGAGAGCTTTGAAGGGGTTGAAAACGAAATCACGTTTATTTTTGATGCCGTTCATCTCGAAGCCGGAAGCAAAGTCACAGATGTGATAAATGTTGTGTCGGATTGCGGCGAAGCGGTTATTACGATAGAAGTCGATGTGACAGATGCAAGTATATCAACTTCATTGGGGCAGCTCAGCGACGTTTTTCATTTTACAAATCTGGCCATGGGCAGTCCGCAGGAAGCCAGAGAGCTTTTCAAATCGGATTCGTTCAGAAACATCGTGATTAAAAATTCTCCGGGCTTTTCAAATCTATACAGAAGTCTTGCCGGAGCTCCCAATACATCACAGGCGCTAGAAGAGTTCCTGATAGCATCAAGAAAAAAGAAAATGGTTGATTTTGACATAGACTGCAATGAACTGGTCTATGATCATGTTGAGAAGGCCTTTGTCGATAAAATTGCCATTAAAAAGAATAACTGGGGCTTTGCACAGATAAAATGTGACGTGCAGGGCAGTTTTATAGAGGCTGAGCGTAGCCTGATATGGTCAGAAGATTTTGAAGACGGTGTATTCTGGCTGAAATTTTCTCTGAATCCCGAAAGAATGCGCGAAGGAAAGAATTTTGGAAGCATTACCCTGTCTACGATAGCCGAAAGTATAGTGATTCCCGTTACATGTCGGAAAAATACCACTGAGGGCCCGCATATTCAGACAAAACGCAAGCGCGATGAGCTTCAGCTGAAGCTTATGAACAATATTATTGCCTATAAACTCGGCAGAATTTCAACAGCAAAATATGTTTCGGATGTTGAGACGACGATGGCTATCCTAAACAGTATTAAGGACGAGACAGTGATGGAAAAGCTGTATCGTATATACGTGAAGGCTATAGGGGGCAACAGGGAAAAGGCTATTAAGGATTTCGAAAGCATGAGTGAAGAACTCGATAACTGTGACAGTATTGAGGCTTATGCTATGTCACTTATGACAGGAGCCTTTGTTTCTGATAATCAGGTTGTTATAAATGAGAATTTTCTGACGCTCAGAAGACTTGCGGAGGATGAAAAAAACTTCGATATTCTGATGATGGCCGTTGAAATTGATGACAAAAGCAGAATATCAAAAAAAATGAGACTGGATGCGGCTGCAGAAGATTTTTACCGTGGAGGGCGCAGTGCACTTGTACTTATAGAGGCGGCTATGATGTTTGCGGCAGATCCTATGCTGTTGAAGAATCTCGGCAGCTTTGAAACGGTATGTTTAAAAACCTCCATACGTTACGGCATTATGAACAAGTTCCTTGCACTTCAGGTGGCATATCTGGCCTGCCGTGAAAAGAAGTCTTCAAGGCTTCTTCGTGATGTTCTCAAATCGATATATTACCCGAATCCGGACAGTGAGCTGCTAGAGCCGGTTTGCATGCACATTATCATGGGAATTAATGAAGAGGAGGAAGACTGTGACGAGGGTGAAATTCCTCCGTGTCTTCTGAATCCTTACAGTAAAGCGGAAATTTACAGATGGCTTTCTATGGGTGTTGCGGGACAATTGAGGATTAACGGGCTGTATGAGAGGTGCCTTCAGGCATCATCGGCCTGGGATGAACCACTCCCAAAACAGATAATAACATATTTTGCGGCAGGAATGAAGCTGTCGGATGCGGATAAATCTGCCCTGTTTGCGAACATTATCAGATTCTATCCAAAGGATGACAATATATATATTCTTTTTAGAAATGTCATGGAGTCGTATGCCTATGAGCTTTTGAAAAAGAGCGTTATCAGCAGGGAAGCGGCAGTTATTTATAATGAGTTTCTGAATCCATCAAAAATTAGCGATGAACTTGTTTACAATCTTCCGCAGATTATGTTCTGCAACGAGATTACGTCGGACTGGAAGAAAATGACGTCGGTAGCGGTTTATCACAAAGAAATGAGCGAGCCGACGATTGTTAAGTCAAAGGACGGTTATGTTTTGACGGATATTTTTACCGAAGACCCTGTTATTGTGCTGATGGACGATGACGGAAACAGGGTAACGGCTTCGTTTAATATCAGTGTTCGTCCGCTGATGAGCAGACCGGACCTGAGCAAACTGATGTATGAAAAATGTCAGGATGATATCAGAGTTGTATTGAACCGTCTTGAATCGAAACGAATCGAGGGCGCGAGCGAAAGTCTTGTGTCGCTTATTGTAAAATGTGTCGATTACAGTGGGTTGAACGAGGAGTTCCTTCTGGGTGGAAAACTCAAGCTGATAGAGTATTATTATGACAATCTTGAAGGTGATCTTCTTGAAAACCTTCTGGTAAACATAAATTTAAGTGCAATCGGTGCAAACGACAGGAACAGAATGATAGAACTGATGATATTCAGGGAACTGTACAGTCTTGCGCTTAAAAACATGGAGATTTTCGGGTATACGGGAATTGAACCGAAACGACTTCTGAAGCTCTGCTCGACGATGATTGCACTTAACAGCAGTCAGATATCATCAAAGTTTTTCGGTGGGCTGTGTTATTATTGTTTTCTGAAGAGAAGATTTGACGAAAACATACTGAAGTATCTTGAAAAAAATCTGGATGGCAGCACTCAGGAGCTGTATGACCTGTGGTGTGAGGCCCGCGAAGAAGGAATAGATACATCAAATCTTGAGGAACGCCTGCTGAAGACTGCACTGTTTTCGGAAAATGACATGCTTTATGTAAGGGATGTATTTGTAATATATTACGGACACTGCTCTTCGGGCAAGCTTGTCAGGGCTTATCTGTCGTATCTTGCCTATGGCAGTCTTGTAAAGGACGGTATCCTTGACCAAAATATCCTTGATATTATGAAGCGTGAAGCTAATTACAGCGAAAATGATATCTGCACGCTTGTGCTTCTGAAGGATTATTCCAAGAAGAAAAGATATACGGAACAGGAGAAAAATTATATTGAATTTCAGCTGAAGAAGATGGAGAACAAGGGGATTCTGCTGCCCTTCTTCAAAGATTTCGGCGATGGAATCCGAATTCCGCGTGTCATGCGTGATAAATATTATGTGGAATATCATACCGATCCAAGCAGGAGAGTACAGATTCATTACGGCTTCTGCGGCGATGACAGAAGCGATTCATATACCGATGAGGAAATGAGAAATGTGGCATACGGAATATTTGTAAAGGAGTTCATTCTTTTCTATGGCGAGGTGTTACAGTATTACATTTCCGAAATAGGTGAGGAACAGAATCTGATTACCGAGAGCAGCGAGGTTTCTATCGAGCCGGAGCTTATCGGCGGAGAAGAGAACCGATATCACCAGCTGAACCTGATTATGACTGCCAAGGAAATGCAGGACGAGAAGACGGTAATTAAGCTGATAGAAAATTATGCAATGAACGATTATGTGGTGAAGAGACTGTTTTCACCGATAGAAAAAAAGACCTGACAGGGCTTATGAAAATAGGCCGGGCTTCGGACGGACCGGCAGATGAAAACCGGGAACGGCTGACAGTTAAAGAGACGGACCGGCAGATGAAAATCGGGAACGGCTGACAGTTAATGATCCGAACGGATAATAAAGAATGCGGGACAGGGGGACAGAGATATGCTTGATATGATTGCGGGTATAGATTTTTGCAGGGATTATACCCAGCTGAGTGTATTTAACAGGACAACACTGACTCCGGATTCCATTGCCCTTGCAAAAGACAAAATGGGCTTGCGTGCGGCTACGTCTGTTTCGTACATGAAAGAAAACGGTGAATGGTTGATTTATTCTGATATTCATGACAGCGAGCCCGAACGTTTTGAGTGTATTAAGAACATATATGATTTGGCGGAACGGGGAGAAACGGTCACGGTAAACGGGACCGAGTTTGGAATGGATGTCGTTCTGGCAGGTTTTTTCAGAAGAATTCTTGGCGCAGCCACAACAGGAGTTGCCGATGCTGCAATAAAGGGATTAACCGTTACAATTAAGCGTCATAACACGGGGCTGGAAAAAACGATTGCGGCGGCTATGCGCAGGATGGGCATTGATGAAGATTCCTACAGGGTGTTTACCCATATTGAATGCTTTATGTATTTTGTTGTGATGCAGAACAGGGATATCTGGCTGAATGATGTCGGAATTTTTGATTTCGATGAAGAAGGCTTCAAAAGTTATATTCTGAGATTTGGAAGAAAGCAGCAGCCGATGACCGTAGTGGCGGAAGAGAAGGACATGTCGGACGTTATCCGGTATGATATGCTTGAAGATTCAAAGAGGGAAGCACTTTTGTTTGCTTTTGAAAATATGTGCGGTATGCTGCTGCATAAACAGACTATATCTGCCGTCTATGCTACGGGAAACGGTTTTGACAGTAACTGGGCCGACGAAGTACTGAAGAGAATGTGTAACGGAAGGCGAATATTCAGAGGACAGAACCTTTATGCCAAAGGAGCAGCATATGCTTCACTTCTCACATTTGAAAACGGAAGCGACGGATATGTTATTATCGGTGAGGACGCACTTAAGAGCAGTATATCTCTCAGAGCCGTCAGCAATGCGGAACTGATAGAAATCCCGTTTGGCAGAATTGGACAGAAGTATACCGAAGCGGGCGGAAGTACTGAGATTATCATGGACAGAACGGATGAAATAGACTTTATGATACACAATGCCATGAAGAAGGATTTTTTCTGCGCCATTATGACGCTGGATTCTCTGAGAATCCGTTCCGATAAAACGGTCAGACTGCGTGTTGATGTTAAATTTGTAAGCAGGGATGCCGCCGTGATAACGGTGACTGATGTTGGATTCGGAAGCATAAGGCCGACGAATTACAGAATCTGGGAGCAGGTAATATCGCTCTGACCTGTTAAAAATATGAATGTTTTTGAAGATGAATACGAATAGATACAGCGGATGTTACGTGTGAACAGTGACTTTGAATGTTTTTTGAATTAAAGCTGCTGAAGTTTTCTGTGAACAGTGACCGCTGATGTTTTCTGCGATAGAAGCAGCGGAAGCTTTCTGCGAATAGCGACCGTTGATGTTTTCAGTGATTGAAGCAGCGGAAGCTATTTGTGAAGGGTAACTGTTTGTGAGGTTGATGTATGGGAAAAGTAATTTTATGCGCAGGACGAAGAGCTGATGTGCCTTATCTGGTCAGGGGGACAGGCATTCGTGTGGCTACGATTGAGGAGTTATGTTATGTCCTGCGTTATAACCTGGATATGATTGAACTGTCTGTTATAGATATGGGAATGGCGGCATTTATCAGTGATGATCTGGGACTTACGGAACGAGGCAGGCTTCTCGGGCAGCTGGTCAGCTCCGGTTCATCCATGAAGGACAGAATAGTGGCAATACTCTGCAGTTGTGATTTATATGACGAGAGTGAGATCCGGCAGGTTTGTTCGGAGCTGGAGCAGATATCGGTAATGAGCGCATCCGAACGCAGAAAGCTGCGCGCCGACAGATATATGAAGGAAGGCAATTATACCGAGGCTTCCGTCGAATACAGAAGCATTCTGGATTCGGAAGATGCGGTTGTTCTTTCCGATGGGTGCAGGGGAGATATTCTTCACAACCTTGCTGTTACGGAGATTAACAACGGTGAAATGGAAGAAGCTATTAGCCTGTTTTTGAACGCTTATGAAAAAAACAAAAGAGAAGAGACGCTTAAAGCATATCTGTTTGCTCTGAAACTAAGCAAGAACACCGACAGGTACAGAAGCGAAGTTCAGAGGCTTGTCAATAATGTTCAGCTGTTCAATGACGTTGAAGATGAAGTAAACATGGCTGAAGAGGATTTTGAGCAGAGCAGTGAGTTTACTGATATCAGTCGTTTGAAGGTATTGTGGAGCCAGGGAAGACATTCGGAGGAGATGCGTCTTTCGAGTGAAATGATAATGGCAATGAAGCATATGTATCGTCAGGAAGCCCAGGGTATCTGTGCGAAATAGTAAAATAACGACCGACTGCGAAGCAGGCAGAGTTTGTGAATGCGTTTTGGGCAGAATGCGAATATTAACGAATTGATATGAGCAATTAGGATTTTTTGAACGGACGTACAGGAATGTTCTTTTGACAGGCGGTGATCAGCATTAACGGATACGTATAAAGAACAGGTTCGGCTGAAAACACAGGAGAGGAGGAGTGCCGTTTATGGGATTATTCCGGAAAAAGAAAAAACAGCAGGAGGAGAATGATTTCTCCGAATTCAAATGGATGACCGTAGACGAGGCACTTCGTGTCAGCAGAGGTGAGGCACCTGTTGACGGCAACAGGATTGCCGATATGGCCAAAGAGCTGGCAGATCAGCTGAACAGTGCGCAGAGAATTTATGCGGATGCAAAAATGGAGTATTCGGCGGTAGCAAAGCATCTGTGTGATATTGAACGTCTGGAAACGATGAATGAGAAAACCAGAGCGCGAATAAACGACACGGCAAGGACAATCTACAATCTTGAAAATTCAAGAACAGATTATCAGCAGGGAGCGAGAACTGTTACCGGAGAAAAATACAATGCCTGTGAGCTGTATCATAAGGATATACCTGAGCAGCTGCGTGTAATGGAGGAACGTGAGAACTACCTGATGCTTGTGAAAAACGATATGCGTCAGCTTGAAGGTGAAAAGGGCAGTATTGCATTTGAAAAGCAGTGTGCTGAAAACAAGAAGAAATTCTTACTGCGTTTTTCATATGTGTGCATCGGAATTGTGATAATTCTGTTTATAGTGCTGTTTGGGCTTCATGAGAAAATCAGGCTTGACATAAAGCTTCCGATGCTTATTACAGGAGCTTTGGTTGCAGGTTATGCGGCTTATTATATGGTGACAACGACAGCATGTACGAAGACATCAAAGAAGTGCGATGTATTGCTAAACAGAGCAATAGAGCTTCTGAATAAAACAAAAATCAAATATGTCAACACTGCGAACGCGCTCGATTATACTTACGAAAAATACAAGTGTAACAGTCATCAGGAACTTCAGTATACATGGAATAATTATGTAAAAGAAAAAGAGGCGGAAGCCAGATACAGAAAGAACACTCAGTTGCTTGCCGGGTATCAGGACGATCTGGTGTCACAGCTGAAAAATGCCGGCTTTGAGATACCGGAGATATGGGTTCACCAGTCGGAACTGCTGCTTGACAGAGAGGGACTCAGGGAAATGGCCACTGCACTTAAGGAACGTCACAGAAAACTGAAAGCACAGCTTTCATTCAGTCAGAAACAGCTTTCGGGGATTAATTCGGATGTTGAAATTCTCTGCTCTAAGTATCCTGCGGAGGAAGCGCTTGTAAAAAGGGTTATCAGTGAAGAAAGCTAATGCTGAAAACGAAAAAGGGTTATTGTTTACCACTGATTTTCCGGCGCGCTTAGTGAATGTTTTTGGCAGGACGGAATGGTACGTGAAAGGCTTATTTCAGGCTGTCAGTTCTGTACGGGAATAAAAGAAATGTTTATAGTAAAGATAGGGTCGGTGAAATCTGCGGAGATTTTGCCGCCCATTTTTTTTACGAGAGTTTCGGCGATGGCGAGTCCGAGACCTGAGGATGATACAGTGCCACGTGAGGAATCGGCTTTATAGAAACGGTCAAATATTTTCGAAACATCAATATCAGAGCCTTCGGGTACCGGATTGCTGATGGCGAGAAGCACCTGATTATCTGAGGCTTTCAGACTGAGAGAAATGCTGTCGGAGCCGTGAATCATAACGTTTTTGATGACATTTCTGATAATACGGTTGATAAACTGCTCGTTGCCGTATATCATGACAGGCATGTTAGGAATGTCGAGACTGGGGGTAAGTCCTTTTTCTGTCCAGTCTTCATAGTAGGAAACAATGGTTTTTTTCAATAGGTTTTGAAGATTACATGGAACATTTTCAAAAGTAAACTCGGGATTTCTAACCTTCGTGAAGAGAAAGAGTTCGTCAAGCATATTGTTTAGACTGTATATTCTTTCTTCTATGATGGCCTGATAACGGACACGGTCTTCGGTGGTCGCTGCATTGCAAAGCAGCTGAAAATAACCATTCAGCGAAGTTAACGGAGTACGAATGTCATGAGACAGGTAAGTGTAAACCGTGGACATATTCTGCTCCTTTTCATTGTACAGAACAGCAAGACGGCGTGTTTCCTGAAATATTTTTTCAAGCTCATTCTGTAGCTCTATGATACAGCCGGAGAATGTGTCGGTGGAAAACATAAGTGAAGTGCTGTTTTGGGAACGGAACGCCAACTGGCGACAGAGTTTTTTTATCTGTCGCCGATTGTTAACGTATAAAATTATGAAGAAGAGTGTTGCAGCAGCAAGAATAATGGTTGCTATCAGCATTATATGATATCCTTTCTCTCTGTGAAAAGGCTTCCGGTAAAAATGCCGACTGCAGTAAATATCAGACTGACCACAATACATCTTATCACGTCAGAATCTGACATTGAAGCTGAAACGGTGCGGATATTGCCAAGAAGCGTATATGAAAAAACATTAAATGTACTGTCCGGAGCGAGCTTGGATATAATCAGGTTGATAAGCTGATAAATCAGACTCTGAATATTAACTGCAATCAGAATACATGTGACTATGGATGCAGCCTGGCTTCTGATGATACTGCTTAATGCCATAACTATAACAGCTGTACCGAAATGAAGAACATACTGTATAAGGAATACTTTTAACAGCTCGACTAAATTGCCGAACGGTAAGTCCGGATAGGACAGCTTGCAGATAACAGCCTGAATAATTGTGTATAACAGCAGCATATACAGCGTGACAATAGCGGTAACAGCTGCTTTTGATGTAACAAGCAAATGCCGGTGAGAAAGCTGGCCGCTGAAGCATTTTATGAAACCGCTTGTAAAATCGCTCAGTGAAAAAAGTACAACAAGAATCAGAAGGAATAACAGTGAAATTCCACCTGTGAAATTTTGTATTACGCTGTCTGTGATGGAAACAGCTTGTGTAAGTGAAACACTGATGCCGATATTGGTCAGGTTTGATGACGATACATTGCTTTCAACAAACTGTGACAGTTCAGGCGAGTTGTTTAATTCTTCATGTATAATCCTGTCGCCCACTCCGCTGATAATCAAAAAAACAATCATAAGCAATGATGTTATATATAAGGCTTTTGTTTTTACAAGATAGAACAGATTCATTTTTAAAAGATTAATCATGATGAACACCTCCTGTAAGTGAAAGGAAGAACGATTCAAGATTTTCACTTTTAATAATGAGCTGAACCACGGGTATTCCTGCTTCGACAAGGCTACGGTTTATTCTGACGGTGTCATTGGTATAGCCGGGTATCGATATTGTATTGTTCCCGATGACACTGTACTGCGTAATGCCCATGCTGTCAAGAACAGGGAGAGCTTCGGAGACGTTTTGGGTTACAAGTTCAACACGTTCACTGCATACGTGGCTGAGATATTCATTGTCACATTCCAGAATCAGACTGCCGTTGTCAATGATTCCATAATTGGTTGCCACTTTGGAAAGTTCCTCAAGAATATGGCTTGAAATTATTATAGTAATACCTTTTTCAACATTTAAGCGTGTCAGCATATTACGTACGTCGGAAATACCCTGAGGATCGAGGCCGTTTATGGGCTCATCCAGCATAACAAGGTCCGGATTTCCGACAAGAGCCAATGCAATTCCGAGCCTTTGTTTCATACCGAGAGAAAACTTGCCGGCAGTTTTTTTGCCGGTGTTTTCAAGACCGACAAGTTCTAAAAGATCGTTACAGTGCTTTTTGGTAAAGACACCCGAAACAAGACATTTAGCCTTGATGTTGTCATAGGCGGTCAGGTTTGGGTAAATTCCGGGACTTTCGATGGCGCAGCCGATATGCTTGCGGAATGCGTTTAATTCGGAACCGGTTTTGCCAAACATCTCAATTTTCCCCGATGAGGGTGATGAAAGTCCGGCAAGCATTTTGAGAGTTGTGGTTTTACCCGCACCGTTTTTCCCGATAAATCCATAAATGGAATGTGAAGGAATGTGCATGCTTATACTGTTGACCGCCTTGTGCATGCCATATTGCTTTGTCAGTCCTTCTGTGGTCAGTAAATATTCACTCATACTGTAATATTGTCGTACCACCGCCGTTTGCGGCAATGGGTGATGACAAACTCCTTTCTGTTTCGCAAACCGGTACGTTTGCTTTACAAAGAACATGATAGGATATATGCGTAAATTAACGGCAAATAAATAGTAAAAAAAGAGTAAAAAAGTTAAAATACATGAATAAGCCGGGACCATGAAAAGGAAAATGACTGTGAACAGTACCCTTGCCGGTTTACGAACAGTAACAAAAATACAGCCCGGACAGAAAGCGAACAGCGGTTAATCTACTGCCCAAGCTTGTACCCTATACCCCATACGGTTTCGATAATATCAGTGTCTGCCGAGAATTTGATTTTTTTTCTGATGTTACTGATGTGGACATCCAGTGTCTTGGTCTCTCCGAAATAAGGCTCATTCCATGCATATTCGAAAATTTCTTCTTTGGTAAATACACGTTTGGGATTTTTAATCAGCAGTTCCAGTATGGAAAATTCCTGCCTGGTGATTTTATCAATGACGGTTCCGTTTACTTTAACGGAGAAGGATGATTTGTCAAGGACGATATTTTTGTATTCTATGGAATTGTCATCACCGGCGGGAGCATGCCTGCGAAGCTGCACACTGATGCGGGCCAGAACTTCCTTGAGCTCAAAAGGTTTACGGATGTAGTCATCGGCTCCGCATGAAAGCACATCAACCACGGAGTCGAGGTTATCCTTGGCGGATATGACAATGATCGGGGTATCGGCTGCTTTTCTGATATAGGAAAGCACGTCCTCGCCGTTTATTCCCGGCAGCATCAGGTCAAGGAGTACAAGGTCGGGTTTGAAATCGGGAAAAATATAGCTGCTTTCTGTTCCGGAAAATGCCTGACGGCAGGTGTAACCATTCTGTGTTAGAGATTCGCACAGAAGATTGTTTATATTGGTATCGTCCTCAATAATAAGTATTTTGCTCATGGCTCTGACCTCGTGACTTAATCAATGGTTACTATCATAACATGGAAACTGCGTAAAGAAAAGATACAAAATGAATGGTTACTATTCACAGTTGGGTGATAATGAACACAAGCCTGCAGCTTGCTTCAAGGCTTGCGTGCATTATCACCCAACTATGGAGGCTGGACAAAACACATGAAATAAGCTTTCAGCTGCGTAGCAGCGTCTGACTGCGTAGCAGGCAGGGCTTATGAATGTGTTTCGGACAGACTGTGAATA
>JAZLIK010000151.1:0-14569 GCA_045617345.1 Lachnospiraceae bacterium
GTTGCGGGCACCGGTGTAGGTGTTGCGGGCACCAATGTAGGCGTTACCGGCACCGGCGTAGGTGTTGCAGGTACCGCTGTAGCTGCAGGCACTTTTTCCCATACTGCCGTATAACTTAAATCACCGGATTTGTCAGCCGAAATATCACCAACCACACCGTCAGTCGATCCACTGATTTGCCATCCCTTGAAAATATATCCGTTCTTAGTTGCGATTGGAAGCTCTTTTCCCCGGTTTTCAATATATGTCGAACTGTACTCGTCCGTTCCTTCGGCTGTCCATTCTGAATTGCCTGTCAGTAATCCTCCATCCGGATTTATGACTACTTTATATACGGCCGGTTCAGGAGTTTCCGTCGGCGTATCAGTCGGAGCCTCCGTTACCTCCGATGCGGGAGTAGTTGTAATCTCAGGTGAAGGTGTTGCCGTCTGCCGTGGAGTTAATCCGGCATCTGTATCCCCATTGTCAGTCGATGTGGGTTCAGTACCTTTTGGTGCCGGTGTTACGGATTTTTCACGGTCATATTCCGCTTCCTTTATCTCCGGGTTGTCCTCTGAAGCCGCCCTGTCCTTCCATACTACCTCATTGTCATAAACCTCATACTTTTCCACCACCTGAGTTCCTGAAGTACAGTCCATTACTGTTCCGTATCTTATACCCTGACCTGCACTCAGAACCAGTTTCTCGTATATGCATTTACCGTCTTCATTATGATAAAGAGTAATCTCTACGGTACCTTCATATACAAAGGTATTCGTTAAAACTCCTTTCAAATGATTTTTGCCGAATCCTGCCGGTTCTCCGATATTTAAAAGTCCGTCCGTAAACAATGCGTCTTTTTCGGAATTGGGCGAAGCAAGGCTCTCTCCTCTGTATTCCGATGCATTCACGGCACCGGTATTTGATGAATACTCACCGATTTCATAGTCATCGGTATACATATCAACTTCTTCTACGGTGGTCAGTGTCTTCGTTCCTCTTATAGCCATGGTTGTATTAGGCGTAACCACATCATAGGAGGAACGGACCGAGAGCTTGTCTCTGACTTCCGTCAGCATTTCACCTTTATTAATATAAATAATGCTTTTGCTGTCAGCTGCCGTTCCCTCCGCCACAAGAGAAATCTTTGAATTCTCAGCCAGATAAACATATTTATCCTCGTCAAGCTTCATTCTCGTGAAGCTTTCTTCTTTTGTTTCGAGAAAGTCTCCGGTTCTCAAATTCATATTTTCCAATGCGGCAAGAATCTTCCCGCCTCTTTCAATATTGGCTGTTCCGCCCACTTCGATTATTTTTACCGAACGGTACGCATCGCTGTTCCCGGAAAAAACAATAATGAGAATTACCGCAATGGCAACAACAGCCAAACCGATACCACCAAATAACAGTTTCTTTTTCATTGTCCCTAGCCCCTCCCGGTTCATTTATCTTCATCAACACTGATTACTCTGTGTACAAAAATGCCGATCTGTTTTCCCTTTAGAGGAATCTCGCCAACAGGCTCAGTCACTATTCTGTCCTTAAGTCTGTTCTTAACCTCATCGCTTATCAGTATTTCACCTGCTTTTGCATTGCTTTCCAGTCTCGAAGCCGTATTTACGGTATCACCGATAGCGGTATAATCCATTCTGAACCGGCTTCCGATGTTTCCGATTGTAGCCTCACCGCAATTAACTCCTATACCATAACTTACAGTCCTTCCGAATCGTTCCTTAAGCCTTTCCGAAAGAGCTACGGAACCTTCCGCTATTTCCTTTGCCGTATTTACGGCTCGATAAACATAATCATCAAGGTCAAACGGTGAATTAAATACAGCCATGGCAGCGTCACCGATAAACTTGTCGAGAGTTCCTTTGTTATTGAACACAGCCTTCGTAATAATGTCAAAATACTCGTTAAGTATTTCAACCACCTCATCCGGCTTCAGCTTTTCAGACATTGTCGTAAATCCTCTTATGTCCACAAAAAGGACGGCAATATCCTTGTTTCTTCCACCAAGCTGAAGCTCGAAATTTTTGTCCTTCGATACCTCATCCACTATTTCCGGTGCCACATACATTCTAAATGCCCTGTTAATTTTATTCTTGGAAATATACTCACTCAGATAATGGAAGATAATATAGCCTATATCAATCAGAACAATCCCGAAAATAAAAAAGAAAATATCCAGGTCCTTCCTGAAAACGTCATGCATAAAATAGCAAAAGGTGAAATAACCAATGCTCAGAACAAACGAGATTATTATTTCAAACGCCATTGCCAGCATGGTAAGAAAAAATGCCAGTGTTCCCATTATAACGGACATTAAAATCGTGTACAGAAGCATATTTTCGGGACGTGTCTGTATTTTTTCTTCCAGCAGTGAAATCAGCATGTTTGCATGTATTTCCACTCCGTACATATTTTTGCCTGTCCACATCGACCCCGGAATTTTAAATTCATCCATAAGCCCCGAAGCATAGGCTCCCACCAGCACAATTGATTTATCAAAATATGCGGTATCAATCCTTCCGTAATATACATCCGAAAAGGAGAACTCCGTAATGCCATCCTGTGGATCGGTCGAAAAAGCAAATCGGTACAAATTCTCTTCACGCGAGTTATAATCGGGGATTTCCGTACCCGATGCCTTTGAATACTCCTTCAGCACAGCATGAGCAAAGGAATCTATCTGCCTGCCTTCTTCGTTTTCCACGTATGTAAAAAGCTGCCTGATGTAACCGTCACTGCATGGCAGGGAATTTACTGCACCGCCGACAGATACGTTTCTCAGTTCATCGTATGGATAATAAGTAGTATTTACCTTCAGATAGTCGATGTCCTTGTCACCGTTTTCGTCTATATATACTCTGTCCTGATCAAACCCAAGATTAATACCGGTAACAATATGCCCGTTTTTCTTCGCCGCCTCCGCGAAAAGCCTGTCGCCCTCATCACCCTCATACATTTTCCTTGAACCCGTAAAGAGAGTATCGAAGCCTACCACATAAGGCTTATTGTCCTCGTCCGACAGATTTTCGAGAAGCTTTGCATATACCTCCCTGCTCCATGTATAGGGCAAATCCATCTCGCTGATTGTCTTGTCGTCAATGCCTATGATAATAACCGGAAGCTGGAAACCGCCTTTTGACTGATAAACTCTGTCAGAAAGGTTATCATTAATTGTCTTTATGTAATTATTTCTGTATGAACACAAAAAGTAAATTACAGCCACAATGACCGCTATTAAGATTCGCACCCATAAGGCTATCTTTTTTTCCGACCGTAAACTGATTTTCCCTTTCATAAACGCCCCTAAATAAAGTCAAAGCATGAAATTTATCGCATCAATCACATTGTATCATAGGCGCTGACTTTCTTCAATAGGGAAAAATACTCCCGTTATAGCACTCATCCAGTCTCTTTATCTCAAGTCTCACCTTATCCAAAACATCCTCCGGACCCGTTATTTTTATTCCGGCTCCGAGTGAAATGACCCATGCCAGGAACTGACTGCTGACAGCGACATTAATATTGACCGTAAAGTGGTTATCATCGGTTCTGATCATAATGATATCCTTTCCAAATCTGTCAATCATTATACCGGCAAATCTGTTCTCACACAGAAGTCTGACCGTTTCTTCCTTTGCCGCAAACATTCCGAATATTTTTTCCGTATAGGATGCCTTGTCAAGCTTCTCAAATACATCCTTCCCGTCACGTTTCGTTTCGGTTACGTTAATATCCAGCATTTTGTCAACACGGAAATGCTTTATCACTTCGTCTTTGTCGTCCCACGCCACCAGGTAATAATTTTCGTTGTCCCATGAAAGCATCCACGGGCTGACAGAATACAGCGCGCCTCCGTGTCTGAGCTCCCTCGTTTTTTCAACCGTCCAGTTAAAGTACCTGAAGGTGATTTTTACATTATCGGCAATAGCTTTATGAATGCTGTCAACATTGTACAGAATCGTCTCATTATCGGATTTGACTCTGTTCGTGACATATACCTGTCTCTTCAGCTGAAGTGCCTCATTCTCGGAAGCCAGCGACGCAATCTTACCGATAAGCTCATCCGATTTTTTCTTTGTTATAAATCTCGAGGACTGAACAGAATCGACCAGAAGCTTTAATTCCGCCAGTTCAAAGCTTCTGTTGAGCAAATAGTAATATTTCGTGTTGTTCTTCTGTTCCGATATGATATCCATGCCATAGTCATTCAACAGCGCTATGTCGTTATATATGCTTTTCCTTTCTGCCTCAATCCCATAATTCAGCAGATTCTGCAGAATATCCTGCATCGTTATCCCGTTTTTCTCATCGGTTTTCTCCATGAGTATCTTCATCAGATACAGAATTTTCAATTTCTGATTGCTTCGTTTGTCAGGCATAACCCCATCCCCTTATCGTTGCTGTTCGCCGGCCGTCTTAACGATTCTGTTCAAAACACATTCAATAATCCGTCCCACTGTGTTCCCGGTTGCCGCTTCAAAGCATCATCCTGTCATTATTCAGGCTTCTTCCGACTCTTGACCTAAAGCATTCAAGCAGTTTGGCAACCGTAACCTTTTCTCTTTCCGTGCCACTCACATCGTACACAATTCTTCCGTTATCCATCATAACAGTTCTTGAACCCGTTTTCAATGCCGACTGCATATTGTGGGTAATCATCAGGCATGTAATCCTGTTCCCGTTCACAATCTTTTCCGTAATATCGAGTACCTTCTCCGCCATCGCCGGGTCAAGCGCCGCCGTATGTTCATCAAGCAGAAGAAGCTTTGGTCGCTTATATGTGGCCATCAGCAAAGTCAGTGCCTGCCGCTGCCCGCCCGACAACAGTCCAACCGGACTTTTTAATCTGTCTTCAAGCCCCATTCCCAGCATAGCCAGACGTTCCCGAAACTCGTTTCTTGCCGATGAATTAATGGTCCCGAACCATTTTGATCTGTCCGAAGCAAGATACAGATTTTCTTCTATACTCATTTCCGGAGCCGTCCCCATCATGGGATTCTGAAACATCCTTCCGATAAACCTCGAACGAATATGCTCTTTCATATGGGTTATGTCAATACCATCCAGCAAAATTGACCCCGCATCCACTTTAAAAACACCGCTTATCGCATTAAACAGCGTCGATTTACAGGCACCGTTTGAACCGATAATCGTCACAAACTCTCCCTCTGAGACGTTCATTGAAAAATCACTGAAAACTCTTTTTTCATTCACGCCCCCGATATCAAATGTTTTTGATATATCCCTTATTTCCAGCATCTTTATGCACCGTCCTTCGCACTGAACGCATTCGTTTATGCATCCTTCTCCGGATTATTTCCCGGAAAGCAATTTCTTATTGCTTTTCTGTTCTGTTTTTCATTTTCCCACTGCATTCCCTTACTGCTTTTCGGTTCTGCTTTTCGGTTCTGCTTTTTCTGTTCTGCTTATTTATTTGCTTACCCTGCAGTCGAGAAGCTTCTTTGTCTTTTGTGCATCCCTGTATTTTTTCAAAAGATATGGTCCTGATATCGCAATTATCACTATCACCGCAGATATCAGCTTCAGCATATGTGCCGGCATGTTCAGTCTGAGTGCCAGCGTATATACAAGTCTGAAAATAATCGCACCTGTCACAGCTGCGAGAATATCCGCAGCTATTCTTCTTTTGTGTGAAAAAATCCTTCCGATAAGCAGGGACGCCAGTGCGATCGTAACCATTCCGGTTCCGATATCAATATTGACGGATTTGTTGTACTGTGCCAAAAGACACCCTGAGAGTCCTGTGAGCGAATTCGACAGGCACAAACCTATTATTGTTATCTTCTGCGTACTCACAGATACCGAACGGACCATATCCTGATTATTTCCCGTTGCACGTATTAAAAGACCAAGCCTTGTTTTAAACAGCATAACCATAAGCACCGATACAACAATAACAAAAATCATTATCACGATAAGTCTGCTGAATGACTCCAAACCTGTTCCTGCCAGCAGATTCTTCATCTTCGTGAATACAGTATCGGTTTTAACCATATTCAGCTGTGAAGTATTTCCCATTACAGCTATATTTACCGAGTAGAGCCCCGTATTCACAATAATTCCGGACAGCAGACTGTCAATTCCCATTTTGGTCTGCAGCAGGGCCGTTACCAGACCGGAAAGCATTCCTGCCGCCATAGCCGCCGGTATTGACAGATACGGATGCCCCGCGAGAGCCACCACTGCACCTGTCGCAGCTCCCAGAGTAAATGCTCCGTCCGTTGACAAATCGCATACATTCAGCATCGAATAACTCAGATACAACGCAAGTACCGTAATAGCTCCTATTAATCCAAGCTCTGCGGCAGACTGAATCAAAGCTGTCATTATTTTTGCCTCCTCAAATGTTACTTATTCAAACGATTCTGCCGTCTGTATCTTTTTTACTATGCTGCAATACGGTTCAAACGATTTTTTTACCGTCTCATAATCATATCCGAACTGTTCACAGATTTCACTGTTTACGGTGGCGATGCCGTTGTCAAATGTCATCACAGGCACATCACCGGGATTTTTTCCCTCAAGCAGAATATCAGCAGCCATGTTGGCCGTTTCCCTTCCCAGTGTTTCATAATTAACCCCGTACCCGACAAATGCACCGTTAAGCGCAAAGGCATCTGCTCCTCCAAAATGCATTATTCCCGCCTCGGAAAAAATATCATATATCGAGAGCTCGGCCTGCATAACGGTATTGTCTGACGGTGTAAAAACGGCCTCAACCCCATCCTGGGCAAGAGCCTGTGCGGCAAGAATCATCTCTGACGGCGTAGTCCCGGTACGTTCTGTCACCTCTATGCCCTTCATGCTCAATATTTTTTTAGCCTCATTAATTGCTGCCGTAGACGAATCCTGTCCGAGGTCGTACAAAAGTCCGACGTGCTTTACCTCCGGGTTGGCAGCGATTATCAGATTTATCACGGCCTCCGTATCAAACATGTCTGAAGTTCCTGTCACATTACTCCCCGGCTTTTCAAAGGCTTCGACAATTCCGGTACCGACCGGATCGGATACCGCCGAAAAGACTACCGGAATACCGTTTTCTTCGGTTGCCGCCTGCATCTGCATAGCAACAGGTGTAGCCACGCCAATCATCAGATCAACACCGTCATTCAGGAAATTTACAATTATCTGCGAAAGAACACTCGCATCGGCATTGCAGTTTTCATATACTATTTCTATTTTCACATTTTTCTCTGCTGAAATTTCATCAAATCGAGTGCAGATGCTGTCGACAATCTGATTCAGAGAAGCATCATCAACATAGTTGCAAAGGCCGATTTTATAGGTTTTTCCTGAACCGTTTTCTGATTTACCGGTGTTGTCCCGGGTATTTTTTCCCGTATCATCCGTCATATTTCCCGAGGTCGTGTTTCCAAGGGTTTCATTTCCTGAGGTTGCGTTTCCTGAGGTTTCGTTTTCTGAGGTTGTGTTTCCCGAAGTCGCATTTCCCGAAGTCGCATTTCCAATGGTTTCATTTCCTGAGGTTGTGTTTCCTGAAGTTGTGTTTGCCGAGGTTTGTTTGCCGCTTACGTCGGAAAAATCTACGGTATTTTCGCTGCTACCGGCATTCTTGCCGTTACAGCCTGTCATCAGTATTGCAAATGTCAGAATCATACATAAAATTTTATTTGTCATATTACTCATAATCTCGCTCCTTCCGCCCGGCAGAATTGTCTTCTCTGCCGGTGCTATAAACGTTTCTATTGGCCTGCACAGTAATGAATATCGAATTCTTCAGAACCGCCATCGTCTGCTCAGAATAGCACACAGGGTTACTGTTCTGTCAGATTTCAAAGACAATTCTATAATTTCAATCTGTTTCTTCATATCCCTGCATCTCCTTTCCTGCAACCCGAAGTATAAAGCTCTGTTAAAATGTACTCATCCCCGTAAATCGTTTTTGCCTTACAGATTACTACCACCTGCCTGTTGAAGCGGACAGGACTTATGAATGCGTTTTTGACAGACTGTGAATATAACAATAAATGTTTTTTACTTTATAGGATGCAATTTCCTATAAAGCAAAAAAGCCTGCCCCTGCAATTATAAAATTGCTGGGACAGGCAAATGAATACAATAATATACACTCTTCCTGCGGTACCACCCGGCTTGACACTATAAAAAGTGCCCCCTCACGCATACTAACATATGCTGACTTTTGATTACGGTGAGTCCAGCACCGTCTCCCATACTCTGATTTCTCATTTCTGTTTGCCCTCGAAAGTCCATTCCCCAAAGACCTGCATATCGCACTCACACCGTCAGCGACTCGCTCTTCTGCTCAATCAAAAGGTACTTACTCTTTCTCATTGGTTTGTTTGGTGGTTAATATACACTTAAAATTTATATTTGTCAACACATTTTTTTACGTAAATCACAAACTATTTTACACATGTTTTTTTATGTAAATTACACATTTTTTACGTAAATCACACATTTTTATACGCAAATCACCTATTTTTATACGAAAATCGCAAAAGAAAAAATGTCGGTGTTACTAATAATCACCGTCCGGTCAAAAAACATTCAAAAAGCACGCCACAAAAATCAATGGTGAACAGTAACAAAGCAACAAAAAAAGCCACCCGGCATTTCTGTCGGATGGCACCTTACTTCTTATAATTCCGCCGTTTTCCGGTCTTCAGCCTGCTACGCAGTTAATTTCAATTATCAAACGTGAATCTGTCAAAGTTTGCAACCACACCGTCTTCATCAGAAAGAAATTCAAAATATACAGCGTGTTTTCCTATTACTCCCGAAGTTAGTCCGACAGTTTTCGTGTTTTCATCCGGAGCCATTTCCATGGAAGCAACAACCTTTCCTCTGTAAGAATCGATTCTCACATTAACCCTAACTGCCTTATGTTCACCAAGAACTGCCGTGACCGTTTTGGGAGCATTCGGCCCGAACTGAAGGTATCTGAAACCGACTGTAGTCCCCGATGACATGTCAACCACCGGTGTTGATATCCCGTCGTTCTTCTCATATCCCGGCTTAATATAGGCTCTCGTTCTGCTGCCGGATATATGGCAGGCATACCCTGCTGAGATCCACTTATATGCATCAAGTCCATTGATATGAGGACCCTGCGATGTCATTTCCACAACCCCGGATGAAACCGGTTCTCCGTTCAAATACTTTATATCACCTATGTAAAGCTTTCCGTCAGCACCCATGGCTACATCAACAGGTTCAAGCATAGCCTGTCTCGAATATTCGTTAACACCGGTCTGCCTGTGATAGAAAATATACCATTTTCCGTTGACTTCCATAATCGAGCCATGGTTATTGCCCCACTGGTATGTCATGGTTCCGCAACCGTCCGCATCCTTTATGATTTCGCCACCGTTGAAGCTTATATCACCGCCATCGTGGAAGGGTCCGAAGGGCGAATCGCTGAACCGGTATGACAGGAAGCCGTTATTGGCTGTATACACCCCAAGCTCGGGAACAGGTTTTTCGTATCTTCTTGAGAAAAGATATACATATTTCCCCATGACCTTTCTCGGACTTGAAGCCTCAAAAAAGGCATCAATCAGCGATATGTGGCCGTCATCGACAGGGTTCCAGGGACAGGTAGAATGACCGAGCGGATTACTTACCAGAGTCTCTTCCTTCATTGTAGCCATGTCGTCTTCCATTTCAACTATATAACAGGGAGCTGCGCATCCGCCCCAGTATGCATAAACCCTGCCGTCGTCATCTACCAGAACGCCCGGATCGAATCCAAGCCTGGTCTCTACCGGATTTTCAAAGGGTCCCCAAGGTGTCTTTGAGCTTGCGACAACTACCAGACTGCCCTTGCGTTCAGCGGCATACAAGTAATATGTATCGCCCTTTTTTACCACATCGGGCGCATACAGGATGGAATCATAGTGTGTCTCATATGCAACACCATGGCATGTCCAGTCGGTCAGATCGTCAACCGGCGCCGACCATACCACATAATTTCGTCCACAGTACTCATTAACCGCAATGTCATGAGAGCCGTAAACATATACTCTTTTCTCACCGTTATGTTCAAATACTCTCGGCTCACCGTCGGGAACATGCTCCCACAGCGGCATATAGGGATTTGCTCCCTTGATGAATTTCTTTTCTCCTTCTTGTTTCATTAATTTTTATGGTGCGGAGACTCGTGACTTTAGTCATGAGAGGAGCGCCAATCTCCTTTCTGTTAAGTAGTAACCGGCAGGTTCTGCCAGCCTTATTTTCTTGCAGCTTATGCTGCCCTTGTTGACCTTTTCCCCTTCAAGTGTACGGATGTCAAAATAACCGCATGACCTCCGGCCAAATACGAAGTATTCCCGGTCAAGGTATTTAACTTTGTCAAAGAGCCTATAGCCTTTAACAAGATATTCAGCCTGATTCCGTTTTCGGATGCCTCCCTTAAGAATTCCGAACTTGTGTCCCTACCCATCAGGACTGTTTAACCACAGACGGCAGAGCCGTAAGCTTGGTATTACACTCACGGGTGCCATGACCTTTCTAACGTAGCCCCGTTTTTCAGGGCTCAGACTAGTCAACAACGGGCTGTGGTTTCCCACAAGCCCGCGACTTTAGTCGTGGGTTATTGACCACGTGACTTAAATAAACCCATAGATAATTCTCCTTCACCACTGTCACTGGCTGTCCAAACCACATTTATCAGAATTTTACCGTTTTGGGAGCCTCCGTAAAGGATGAAAATGTTGCCACCGCATCCTCAAAATAAAAAACTTCTGTATTTCCATCATCCTCATTGTACATTCCACGAAGATTCGGATAAGCATCAAGCATATGCTTCTTTGCTTCCCGTCTGTCATCCGAAATCAGCTTTCCACTGATGCGAACCCACTTTCCTTCTGCGAAACCGCAGATTTCAACCTTGGGATTTTCATGAAGCTGATGAGAGCAGGGCTTTATTTTCCCCGTCTGGATGTAAAGCTTTCCATCAAAAATATCAACTGTTCCGAAAGGACGGACACGCGGCTGGTCACCCTCGACCGTTGCCAGATAATAAGTCCCGCACTTCTTTAAAAAATCATAAACTTCCTGCATGTTAATTCCTCCTGTAATAATTATTTTTAATCAATTACCCTTATGTAACAGTATTCTGCTTCTTTGTTTGTTTATCCTGTTTAGCTTTTGCTTCCTGTTTAACTTTTGTTTCCTATTCAGCTTTTGTTTTCTGTTCAGCTTTTGTTCCCTGTTTACTTATCCGCTCTTTTTTCAGCCTCAATTATCTTTTTCTCAGGTGGCAGAAACTGACTTTCATACTCAATTCTCTTCCGGTCATTCTCCTTCTTTATTTTATCGCTTACCGTTCTGAGAATCAGGCTTACCGCTATGCATCCGCATGCTGTCAGAAAGCCTTTCCAAAAAATCGGTCTGAACACACCCGCATACTCATAAGGGTCGTAATATCCCAGTTCATATACCCGGAATGACCACACAATCCAGTATATTGTAGCTGCCAGAGCGCCAACCCACAGACATACCCTGATAATAAAAAGCACGCGTACTCTTTTGTCGGTTTCTCCTCTGAGCAGTATCCTTTTGGACGTTTTAGATTTATCTGACATATTTTCCTCCGTAAACAGCGTTTATACTTTGCAACTATTCACAGTCTGTTCCAAACACATTCATAAATCCTGCCTGAAACAGTGTCATTTGCTGCAATTAATTCCTATATCCAGCTGTAGTCGCCGCCGGTAACCGCCAGACTCAACAGCGTATCATACTTTTCAACCTCATCTTTTCCCCGAATTATGCTGACAAGCTTTGCACTTTCGCAAGCCACAGGCATCTCATCATCAGGACCAACCTCCATATTGGGTTCCTCTCCGCAATACGGGCAGACCATTGAAGGTGCTGTTGTAAGTGACAGGAATCTGGCCCCGCACTCCTCACATTCAAAATAACCGCACAGTTCTGTATCATCAGGTACGTAAAACATTTTCCGTCCTCCGTTTTTCAAATTCGGAAACACACATTCCATGCAAAGTTTACCATCTGTTACATTTCCAGTCAACCATGATTTTATCGCGTGCACAAAAGTTTTTAAGTGAAATCTGTATTTATTAATCCGCACTTTTTTTATCTGTGTGCTGTCAGCACACATCTTTTTTGAAAAAATATGTACAATGATTACGGCGTCAAAAGAACTGACACCTAATGATGTCGGGAAAAAAGTATTTGTCCTTCGCTTGACATCACTGTTTTAAACTCATAAACTGTTATTAGGATGCCACTATTTACAGTCCGGTGATAACAAACGCAAGACTGAAGCTTGCTTCAGAGCTTGCAAACATTAGCGTCCGACCAGGAAAGCCCTACGGCACACAAATACAATCAACTCCCTGTCAAGCACCGGATGACTGCCCAACAGGCAGTGCTTAAGAACGTAAATAACAGAAAAATAACTTTGTAAAACAGCAGACTATATTTACTACGGGTGTATATTAATGATGACTGATGAAGAACTGAATGCCACTCTACGGCTCTCTTACTATCGTGAAGTAGCCGTTCTGAACCGGGATCACAACATTATGCTGGTTCAGCATGTTGAGACATCCAAAACTTATGTTAAAAAAGTACTGTCCATGTACAATAAAAACGTATATCTGCAGCTTTATCATCACCCGGTTGCAGGTATTCCCAGAATAATTGAACTCGGCGAACTGAACGGACTTCTGACAGTCATTGAGGAATATATTTCAGGTTCTACGCTTCACGAACTGATGAATCTCCACGGTACCTTCTCCGAGCAGGAAGTAATTCAGTACACAATGAATCTTTGTGATATTCTGACAGCCCTGCACGGACTGCAGCCTCCGGTAATACATCGTGATATTAAGCCATCCAACATCATTCTGACAAACGATAATCGCATAGTGCTGATTGACTTAAACGGTGCCAAACTTGTTTCGACAGCCCAGACTCAGGACACATGTCTGATCGGTACTCAGGGCTATGCAGCTCCCGAACAGTACGGTTTTGGTGCATCCAATATTCAGACTGACCTGTACTGCACCGGAAGACTTATGAACACCCTTCTTACCGGTTCTCCGAACGGAGTATGTCTCTGTTCCAAAGCCCTTGTTTCCGTGATCAGGAGATGCACACAGATTGAACCGAAAAAAAGGTATATCTCCGCAGCTCAATTAAAGAATGCTCTTCAAAGGACATTACACAAAAGGACGCGAAACACGGTTGTTGCGGGTATTGCGATTCTGATACTGTGCAGTATTGTTGCCATACTTACTCTGATATTCAGAAACGGCAATGAAAACATAAACCTTTCCGCCACATCCGTCACCGCTGAAAACACACCGTTTTCAACCGACAACAGAACAGATTTCAAAAGCGATGCATTTTCAGAAAATACCGCAGGTTCAGACGGTAACGACACTGCTTCACGTGATGATTCTCTGACTGACAGTTCTGCAGACAATGAAACAGGATTGTCCGGTGGCAGCTCTGTTCATAATCCTGACAATTCTTCCGCTGACAGCCCCGGAGCATTATCCGAAGCCACCTCTCCCGGTTCTGACAGACTGTCCGCAGATGCTGAAGATTCCATAGGCAATACTGCCGCGTCCATAGTCGGGGCTTATTCGGGCAATGACGGAGAAATCCTTGTACTGACATCAGAAGGCTATGCCAACTATTATTGCTACAATGTAGAATTTGCTGAATTTGAATGTCCCTATTTCATATCCGATGATAAAAAAACGGTCACCATAAGTCTTGCCAAATGTCACTGTGACATCACCGCAGACATTGATGTCAACCGTCCGGAACTGATATTCAAATCAACAAGTGCCAACTGGAACAGTGAAGTATTTGAAAAAATCAGTGACAACGCGGAGCTTTACATTATAGATCCTCCCTCAAAAAACAAACATATTACCGTGAGTCATTCCGGAGAAGCTTCATTTACCATGAATGGTCTTTCTTTTACCGTTCCAAAACAATTTATCTATCAGGTCACGTACAGTGGCAGCCTCCTTGCCGATACATTACCGATAAATTCGCCGAACGCCTTCTTCTTCACTGACGTTAATGCCGACAACAAATTTTCAGCCTTTGTATTAGCCGTCGGAATAACGACTGAAGTGACAAATATTTATACCAAAGAAGGTCTGACTGAATTAATTGCCGAAGGAATAACGAAAAATTATGTGGTCGAAAGTTCCGTGACGAACCTGACGGCAGGTCGCAATTCAACGACTACATACATAAGGGGCAATGTAAATGAGTTCTTCAGCGCCCCAACTACAATGGAATATAAGGGAAGTATTTCCATTATTTCCGACGAGGATGACATGCCCTCAATTTGTCTGGTAATGCTTCAGTCCGTCGGGACCGGTAACGATGATACCGAGGCTTTCAGGCAGATTATGGACAGTATTACTGTTCAACCGGAATTCTAACAAGAAATAGGCTTCGCCTATTCAACTCCCCCATCCCCTCAATCTTTGAGGGGAGAGGCTTGCTTTTTGCTCTACTTTCCCTCATAATAGTCTTATGAATATCCTGCAAAAAATCTTTAGTGACTATTTTGAAGAAATTA
>JAZLIK010000152.1:0-2496 GCA_045617345.1 Lachnospiraceae bacterium
GCGGATTACTCACGGAGGGCATCCGGTCCTTCGGTGGAACATGGATAACATCTGTATCCGTACCGATCCTGCCGGAAACATTAAGGCGGACAAATCGAAATCGACAGAAAAGATAGACGGCGCTATTGCAATGATCATGGCACTTGACCGTGCAATAAGGTGCGGCAATGATACATCAGAGTCAGTCTACGACACCCGTGGGCTGCTTTTTATTTAAGGAGGTATGGCATGAGCGGATTACCAACAGATCTTGCTTCAAGAATAGAAAACTACCTCGGTGTGATGGCCAGCCAGGAAGGCGCTGTTCTTCCTGAAGAACCGGGAAGCAGAATTGAGCAGTATCTTCTTTATATGATCGAACATGGCGGCGGAGGTTATGAACTTCCTGTTGCGACTGCTTCTGTGCTCGGAGGCATTAAAGTGGGAACAGGACTTTCCATCACAGAAGACGGAGTGCTGAGCCTGGCTCTCGGAAATGCGGATACGGAGGAATACTGATATGGCACTTAAGATTACAGATGAACAGAACTATCAGGACATCGCCGATGCTATCCGCGATAAACTCGGAAGTTCTGATACATTTCTCCCCTCTGAAATGGCAGATGCGATTGAGAGCATTCCGGCAGGCAGCAGCACTGAACTGAAGACCATATTCATCGATTATGACGGAACGGTGCTTCATGAATATACACAGGCAGAGGTGGATGCATTAACTGCGCTTCCAGCGCTTCCATCACATGATGGTCTTATCTGCCAGGGATGGAACTGGACGCTTGCGGAACTTCAGGTCTATGAGAAACCAGCGGTGGTTGGCGCAAACTATATAACGGATGACGGTAAGACAAGAGTATATATCTCAATTCCGGAAGATGACAGATATGTGAAAGCTTCATTAACTGCCTCGGCAGCATTTCAATGCACCATTGACTGGGGAGACGGTTCGACAAGTGAACTATCGAGATATTCATCAAATGCTGAACATACTTATGCGTCCAGCGGTGAATATGTAATCTCGTTCGAAGTTACCGAGGGAACAGCATCCATTACAGGTTCTTATAACACCGGATCGAAGCTGGTGTTTTCCGGTCAGACAAGCGGATGCCCATATGGTGCTGTAGCAAACATCCACAAAGTCGAACTTGGATCTGGTCTTAAAATCGGTTCATACGGAATGGGTGACATGAAAAAAATGGAATCAATTTCAGTGCCGCAGGAATTATCCTTTGCAGAAAATGTATTCTCATACTGTAGTTCACTTCGGACATTCGTTTTTCCAAGAGTTATATCTGAATGTGGAAATTACACGTTTCAGTGTGCATACAAGCTGGAAACGATATCCTTGCCTCCGACTATAACTGAGATTCCGGCATCATTTGCTTCCGATTGTTATAATCTTAAACGAATATCACTGCCGGATGGCATAACGGAAATCAAGGATTATGCTTTTAGTAACTGCAGTGCGCTTAATGGTCTTTTCCTCCCGGAGAATATTAGGACTATCGGAAAAGAAGCTTTTAATTATCTGGGAAGCCTTTCAGAAACTGTAGTTTTGCCGGAAAGTCTGACTGCAATCGGAAATCAGGCTTTTGCACATACAAGCTATGAAAAGCTCATAATAAACGGAAGTCTGATTCTTGGAAATTCTGTGTTTGCGTATAACACGAGCCTCAAGGAAGTTCAGATTAACGAAGTAATAAATACATGGGGCACGGGAATGTTTAGCAGCTGTCCTTCGCTTCAAAAAATAATTGTATCTGAGGAAAATGAGACTCTTGGCGTCCAACTCGCTTATATGGCATATTCACTTAAAGAAGTGGAATTGCCGGATTCTTTGGAAACTATTCCGGAAGGGGCTTTTGCAAGTTGTTATTTACTTGAAGATATAAATATCCCACCTAGTCTGATTGAAATAGAATCCAATGCATTTGACAGTTGTCGTATGATAAAAAGCCTTGTCATTCCAGCAGGTGTTACACAAATAGCAACGTATGCATTCAGTTCGATGGAAACTATGACAGATATCGTTTTTCTCGGGGACATAACCAAAATTGAGAGATATGCCTTCAGCATGGTATACGGGTTGACAAATGTTGACCTGACACATTGCACCGCTGTTCCTGTTCTCGAGAATAAAAATGCGTTCGTGAGTAGTAGTACCCGTCTAAAAATTAAAATTCCAGCGGTGTTATACAGTGAGTGGATCGCAGCGACCAACTGGTCATCAATCAGTCAGTATATTGTAGCGGCATAAGGAGGATTTATGGGATTACTTGATATTTTCAGAAACCGGGGAAAACCCGAAAACAGAACAGCAGGCAGTGCCTATTCGTTTTTCATGGGAGGAAGTGCTGCCGGAAAATCTGTAACAGAACGGTCCGCCATGCAGATGACTGCAGTTTATGCCTGTGTGAGGATTCTATCCGAGGCTGTTGCCGGGCTTCCGCTTCACCTTTACAAATACACGGATAGCGGAGGCAAGGAAAAAGCGCTCGACCA
>JAZLIK010000153.1:0-2522 GCA_045617345.1 Lachnospiraceae bacterium
AGTCATAAAAAGCAGTTAAGTTTATGTGTGACCGGTAGTCAACAAAAAATAAGTAAAGTTTATGTGAGAATTAGCAGATGAAAAAGGTATGGTTAATCTGTGACACGGTAGCATACAAACATTAGTAATTAGTGCCAAGCAATCAGTAATAAATAATAAGAAATAAGAAATAAGAAATAAGAAATAAGAAATAAGAAATAAGCAATAAGTAATAAGTAATAAGTAATAAGTAATAAGTAATAAGCAATAAGCAATAAGTAATAAGTAATCAAGGGGTTGGTTTTATCATGGCAAAGAATCTTGTTATAGTTGAGTCGCCTGCAAAGGCAAAAACAATCAAAAAATTCCTCGGTACGGGATATGAAGTTATAGCGTCTCAGGGTCATGTCAGGGACCTGCCGAAGAGCAGACTCGGAGTATCACCGGAGAACGATTATGAGCCGCAGTATATTACCATCAGGGGCAAGGGCGATATTATTGCCGCTTTGAGAAAGGAAGCAAAGAAAGCGGATAAAATATATCTCGCAACTGACCCGGATAGAGAAGGAGAAGCAATATCGTGGCATCTTCAGCAGCTTCTGAAGCTGAATCCGGAGGATAAAAACAGGATAACCTTTAATGAAATTACAAAAAATGCCATAAAAAGCTCACTGAAGTCTGCACGAAAGGTTGACATGGATCTTGTTGATGCGCAGCAGGCCAGAAGAATACTTGACAGAATGGTGGGTTATAAAATCAGCCCGCTGCTCTGGGCAAAGATTAAGAGCGGACTCAGTGCGGGAAGAGTACAGTCGGTTGCGCTCAGAATCATTTGCGACAGGGAAAATGAAATAAATGAGTTTAAGGCTGAGGAATACTGGAGCCTTGATGTTGATCTCAAGACAGGAAAAAAGCCGGTCAGATGCCATTTTTACAAGTATAAGGATAAAAAGGATACACCTACATCCGAGACAGAAACTGACGAAATTATTAAGAATTGCAGGAATAAATCGTTTGTATGTACAGAATTAAAAACAACCGATAAGCACAGAAAGGCACCGCTGCCTTTTACTACCAGTACACTGCAGCAGGAAGCAGCCAAGAGTCTGAATTTCTCAACATCAAAAACAATGCAGCTTGCGCAGCAGCTTTATGAAGGTGTTGAAATAAAGGGTCATGGAACTATCGGACTTATCACGTATCTCAGAACCGATTCGGTCAGAGTATCAAATGAAGCCGATGCGGCCGTAAAAAAGTTTATTGCGGAAAAATACGGTGAGGATTACGTGAACCGTGAAGACGTTAATCAGGGAACCGGTAAAAAAATCCAGGATGCTCATGAAGCCATACGTCCTTCGTATCTTGATATTCCTCTCAGCGAGATAAAGGAGAATCTGACAAGAGACCAGTTCAGATTATATCAGCTTATTTGGCAGAGATTTGTGGCAAGCCGTATGCAGCAGGCAGTTTACAAGTCTACTACTGCCGGCTTTAAGGCCGGTGATGCCGAATTCAGATGTTCAACCTCAAAGCTTTCATTCAAGGGCTTTATGGAAGTGTATGTTTCTGAGGATGATAAGGTTACCGACAATGACGGTGAATTTGACAGAATTGCTGTCGGCGATAAGTTTAAGGCAGAAGAGTTCCTGAAGGAACAGCATTTTACCCAGCCGCCCGCGCATTATAATGAAGCATCGCTGGTAAAAGCACTTGAAGAACTTGGAATCGGACGCCCCAGTACATATGCGCCTACCATTTCGACAATCATCAACAGACATTACTGCATAAAGGAAAAGAAAAATATTTTCGTGACTGAGCTGGGTGAGGCTGTAAACGGAATCATGACCAGGTCGTTCCCGAGTATCGTCGATGTCAGCTTTACCGCAATGATGGAGGAGCTTCTTGACGGAATTGAAACGGGAGACATAAAGTGGAAGACTGTAATTGCGAATTTCTATCCCGACCTGATAGCCGCGGTTGAAGAGGCTGAGAAGGATCTTGAAAAAATCAGCATAAAATATGAGGAGTCTGATGTTATCTGTGAGAACTGCGGAAGAAATATGGTAATTAAATACGGACCATACGGTAAATTCCTTGCCTGTCCCGGATTCCCCGAATGCAGAAACACCAAACAGTATAATGAAAAAACTGAATACAGATGTCCTAAATGCGGCGGAGAAATTTTCCTGATGAAGAGCAGAAAGGGAAGAAAATTTTTCGGCTGCGGAAATAATCCGACATGCGATTATATGTCGTGGAACAAACCTGAACAGGATAAAACCGAACAGAAAAACTGAACAGAATTAACCCTAGCAGAAGGATTGAACAGAAAAACCGAACAGAAAAACTGAACAGAATTAACCCTAGCAGAAGGATTGAACAGAAAAACTGAACATACATGAATAAATCAAAACCTGACAGAATAAATCTGAACAGACAAATTTGAACAGACAAATCTGAACAGACAAATTTGAACAGGGAAATATGTGCATGACTGTTGGTTAAAGAGCCGTCGAATATTCGACGGCTCAATTTTTTGAATA
>JAZLIK010000154.1:0-3026 GCA_045617345.1 Lachnospiraceae bacterium
CCGCCTAAAGGCAGTGGGTTTTCTTGGACTTTTATAAATTCTGCCTGCAACACAGTCAGTCACTGCTTCGCAGCTTTTGGCTTATTCATGCGTTATGTCCGGTCCCTCCATAGCCGGATGATAATGTTCACAAGCAATATCCGGTCTCCGATTTTGTGACGCGCATTATGAATGTTTTTGGACTGCCGGTGAATAACCATTATTTCCGCTCACATTTGACACGTCTCCTGCTTCATTTCACATTTGACACGGCTCCGGCTTCATTTGCAATGAATAATCTCTTCCGTCTGTTTACGCACCGGCAACCGCCCTACTGTACTGGGCACAGTAGGTCTGATAGTAGTAACCCTTCCTTGCCATCAGCTCGTCGTGTGTGCCTCTTTCAGCTATACGTCCGTTTTCGAGGATAATTATTTCATCCGCTTTGCGTACCGAAGAAATCCTGTGCGCAATAATAATCTTTGTCCGGTCTTTCATGTCATACAGGTTTTTCTGAACTTCACGCTCGGTTTCCATATCCAGTGCCGAAGTAGCGTCGTCAAGCACAAGCACCGGAGCATGCTTTGCAAATGCTCTGGCCATACTGATTCTTTGCTTTTGACCGCCCGAGAGTCCGACACCTCTTTCTCCGATAATCGTTTTTTCCCTGTCCGAAAGCTTCCCGACAAACGGTGCTGCGCAGGACTTGTCAAGCGCTTCTTCTATCTCCGACGGTGTGATACAGTCCTTCAGACCCAAACGTACATTTTCTTCGACGGTATCCGAGAAAAGAAATACATCCTGCATTACCACCGCTGCATTTTCCCTGACCGTCTTCAGCGGAAGCTTCCGCACATCCTCACCGTCGAGCCTGACAGCTCCGGTTTCGGCATCATAAAAACGCAGCAGCATGTTTACGATTGAAGTCTTTCCCGAACCTGTAGGTCCCATGATTCCGAGTGTCTTGCCCGCCGGGATATCAAATGTAATATCCCTTAAAATCTGCTTATCTCCGATTTTAAGACTGACATTTTCGAAAGAAATTCTTCCGCTAAGGCGTCCCGTCAATCCTCCCAATTTCCGCAAAACCCCGCTGCCTTTCCGAATTGCAAACCTGCCGCCTTCCGAAGTACTTTCTTCGACAATTATGCCTTCTGCGGCTTCGCCTCCCATCGTATTGACTTCTGTGTCGTTGTTTTCTTCAGGCTCCTTTATCATTGGTACTTCGGCAAACACCTTATCAATCTTCTTTTTTGAGGCAAAAGACGAGGCAAGCGAATTACTCAGCCATCCAAGCATTTCCATAGGCCATACTGCATTGGCACAGTACTCTTCAAAGGCTCCGAGCGTGCCCAGCGACATCTCACCGTCAATAACCATCAGACCACCCCAGAGGATAGATGCAATCGCAAGAAGCTTTCCGATAAGCTGAAATATAGGATTGTATCTGATCCATACTTCGGATTGCTGCATATTCAGCTCATAATACTTTTTATTGTGGCCAAGGAACTTGCTTATCTCGAATTTTTCCCTTGCAAATGCCTTTACTACACGTACTCCTGCGAGATTCTCCTCCGCAACAGTGTTCATTTTGGCATTTTCCTCACTGATATCGTCATAAACCCTGTTCAGCTTTCTCTCCATGATGACGGCAAGCGCACCGCACAACGGCAACGCTATTACCGGGAATATAGCCAGCTTCGGACTCAGCCTGAACATGCAGAACAGAATCATTCCCGTATGAAATATCACCTGAAGAATCAGCATTCCGACATAACCGAATGAGGCCTGGACATTATCCACATCATCCTTGATTCGTGCCATAATTTCTCCGGTATTTGTCCTGTCAAAATAATCCACCGAAAGTCCCTGCACATGATGCAGAAGCTTTTTTCTGATGTCGGAGCCTATCCTGAAGCTCGTCTTGTCAAACGTAAATTCCCTGATATATCCGAATATTACTCTTCCGATACCCACTATCACAAGTGCAAGTAAAAGCTTCGGCAGCACTCCCGCATCCTGTCCTACGATGCAGTCATCTATGATGCTTTTTGTTACCTGCGGCGATATCATGTCAAGCGCTTCATAAACTATGAGCGCCAAAAGCGCTATCGCATATTTGTGACGATACTTCTTAAAAAAACTAAATAATTTCACTTAATCAACTCCTCTTTTTTCCCGACTGCAGATGGTGATTTTGGCGCAAAAAAATAAGTCCGGGGAATCACCGGACTCAAAATGCACAAAATAATCTAAAATTACTTTTCGCTCTGCGTCGAGGTAACTTCTTCCAAAAATCCGTATTTTGTTTTCAAAACATTAACCAAAATTGATGCCATTTTCTTTTACCTCGCTTTCTTCAATATTTGCTGTCACGGCAAAGACAACTGTTTTGGATTATAACACATCAAATTAATTTGTCAACACATTTTTGGAGGTAACCCACCGTTATCCCATAGTATAAATTTTCAAATTAAATGCAACACTGTGTTGCATTTACCCTGACGGAAAAAATGTTGCATTTACTTTGACAGGAAAAAAGCAACCAAATAAACCATACCCACCATGGGATATGACTTATTTGGTTGAATGTTAATGCTTACTTTTCCGGATACTTAACCCCTTCAAGAAGCACATTTCTCTTAAGCTCTTCGACAGCAATGCCGAAGTACTTGGCCTCTTTCTATAATTATTTTTTTGTAACCATTTCAAGCTGTCGCTTCAACATGGCAATCTCCTCATCCTTGTTGGCAATCTCCTCATCCTTGTTGGCAATAACCTCATCCTTGTTGGCAATCTCCTCATCCTTGTTGGCAATTACCTCATCCTTTTTTGCAAGTTGTTCATCTTTTTCAGCAGTTATGTCTTTGATATAGTCTTCAATAATTTGGCACATAGAGTCTCGCCCTCCTTCTGTATTCTTAAGATGATTCATCCGTGATGTAATAGCGGGAAATTTTGTACTTTTTATCTCTGTAGACATAAAGAACGACATATATTCAGCTAATTCGGTGCCGTCATTAACGGCCGTATTAACAAATATTTCA
>JAZLIK010000155.1:0-11746 GCA_045617345.1 Lachnospiraceae bacterium
ACACATGAAATAAGCTTTCAGCTGCGTAGCAGCGTCTGACTGCGTAGCAGGCAGGGCTTATGAATGTGTTTCGGACAGACTGTGAATAGTAACAATGAGGGTTGTCCGGACTGTGAATGCTAATGAAACAGGAGTCAGGGAACGCAGATTTTTTAAGCACGGTAAGCAGTCTGACTATAGACACGAGTTTACAAGTGACGGAAACAGGCCGGATTTAGCCGGTGAATAGCATGGAAAAAAAACTTTTAAACGGACAGAAAGCTGTTGTGAAGAATATGACAGCAGATGATATTCCGGATATTATTGAAATAGAAAAAAGAAGCTTCTCGGATCCCTGGAGTTACGGGATGTTTGAAGATGCGCTGAATATGAAAGGACAGTATTTCTTCTGTGTAACTGTGGACGGTAAAACAGCAGGCTACTGCGGTATGATGATAGTTCTGAATGAAGGACAGATACTTAACGTGGCAGTGGACGGGGAATACAGAAGACTCGGGCTGGGCCAGCTTCTCATGGATGCAATGTTTGAATGCGGTATCGAAAATGGTGTGAAAACATATACACTTGAGGTAAGAGAGAGTAATTTCGCGGCCAGAAGTCTGTATAAGAAGAATGGATTCGCAGAAACGGGCAAAAGACCGTCATATTATACAAACCCTTCTGAAACGGCCATACTTATGGATGCGTTTTTTGAAGACTGTAGTCAGCACCCGGAAAGGATGCTGTGAATGGTAACAGAGAAAGAGAGAACGAATGCTTGATATATGTTTACTGGGAACGGGCGGTATGATGCCTCTGCCCAAGAGAAGACTGACCTCACTGATGACCAGGTTTAACGGAAAAGGTCTTCTGATTGACTGCGGAGAAGGAACGCAGGTGTCCGTGAGGGAAAAAGGCTGGAGCTTTCATGACATTGATATCATATGCTTCACACATTTTCACGGAGACCACATGAGCGGATTACCCGGAATCCTGTTATCGATGGGAAATGCCGACAGGACTGAGCCTGTTACGATAATCGGACCGAAGGGCGTGGAGAAGGTCGTCGGGTGTTTGCGGGTAATTGCCCCGGAGCTTCCGTTTAAGCTGAAATTTATAGAGTTGGAAGAGCCTGAGAAGGAGATAAGCCTGTTAGGATACAGAATTGTGGCTTTTAAAGTTAACCACGGTATTACCTGCTACGGCTACAGTATCTTTATTGACCGTGCCGGAAAATTTGACCCTGAGAAGGCTGCGGCGAATGAGGTTCCCATGAAGGCGTGGAGCCGGCTTCAGAAGGGGAACGTTGTGGAGCTTGACGGAAAGACATACACCCCGGATATGATACTCGGACCTGAGCGAAAGGGAATTAAGGTTACATATTGTACAGATACACGTCCCGTGAAAATTATTTCAAAGATGGCCTCGGGAGCAGATTTATTTATCTGTGAAGGAATGTATGGCGAAGAAGACAAGGATGACAAGGCTGTTGAACATAAGCATATGACGTTTACGGAGGCAGTAAAGCTTGCTGCTGATGCGGAAAAGGCTCCGGAGAGAATGTGGCTTACACATTACAGTCCTTCTCTGATCAGACCGGAGGAATACATATACAACGCCAGAAAGATATTCCCGGCGGTTTATGCACCGAAGGATATGATGAGCCTGACAATAGACTTTGAGAAGGATGAATAGACAGCTTCGGAAAGGAGAGTTATATGGCGGCACAAAAGAAAAAAAGTCCTGCAGGATCGATAGTATTTCTTTTACTTGTGGCAGCGGTTGTTGTCGGCATATACCTGTCTGTTACCAGAAAAAACGATGAACCGAAGGAAATTCCGGTCAGTGAAACCGAAGCCGAGGTACTTATTGCCAAGAATCTTGATCGGGATTATCCGGCTACAGCTAGAGAAGTGCTTAAGCTGTATTGCAGAATTACAAAGTGCATGTACAATGATGAACTTACCGATGAACAGGTTGGAAAACTGCTCGGACAGCTCAGAAAGCTTTACTCCGATGAACTCTTAGAGGCAAATACGGAAGAAATGCAGCTTGCGCTTTTGCTTGGTGACATCAGTACTTATCATGAAAATGGAATGAGTATTTATAATTATACGGTTGACAGTGCCGCCAGAACGGAGACGTTAACGACGGTAGCAGGAAAAACTTCACTGATTAATATGTATTTTACAATCAGAACCGGTGAAAAAATGGATCGTGCTTATGAAGAATTCAGCATATGTCAGAATGCTGAAGGACGCTGGAAAATTATGGCATGGCGCGGAACAGATCAGACAAATATCAGCGATGACTGACCGTAAAGGAGCGGCAAATGGAAAAGGACGTGTATATACTGGCCATAGAATCATCATGCGATGAAACTGCGGCATCGGTAGTAAAAAACGGACGTGATGTATTATCAAATGTGATTTATTCGCAGATAGACCTGCATACGCTTTATGGTGGTGTGGTTCCGGAGATTGCATCAAGAAAGCATATTGAGAAGATAAATCAGGTTGTCAGGGGGGCATTGACCGAAGCTGACATGAAGCTGGAGCAGATGGACGCAATCGGCGTCACTTACGGTCCCGGGCTTGTAGGGGCTCTGCTTGTCGGCGTGGCTGAGGCAAAGGCCATCAGCTTTGCGTCGGGACTTCCGCTTGTGGGTGTGCATCACATTGAAGGTCATATTGCCGCAAATTATATTGAACACAAGGAACTCGAACCGCCGTACCTTTGTCTCGTAGTATCGGGCGGACATTCGCATCTTGTGGTTGTCAGGGATTATGACAAATATGAGATAATCGGAAGAACACATGATGATGCGGCAGGCGAGGCATTTGACAAGGTGGCGAGAGCTATCGGACTTGGTTATCCGGGCGGGCCGAAGGTTGACCGTGCCGCAAAACAGGGCAGAAAGGATGCCGTGGTATTCCCGAGAGGTCATATTGAAGGATGTCCCTATGACTTTAGTTTCAGCGGTCTGAAGTCAGCTGTATTGAATTACCTGAATTCATGTAAAATGAAGCAGGGTCTTGACGGTGATGAGATTTACAGCCGCAAGACAGACAATCCCGACTTTGACGGGAAAGAACCGGTAGACCCTGAAAACGGAGTTACCGTGGCAGACGTGGCAGCATCATTTCAGGAAGCGGTTGTTGATGTGCTGGTTACTCATACAATTGCAGCAGCAAAGGATTTGGGCTTTACAAAGGTGGCTATAGCAGGTGGTGTGGCATCAAATTCGGCACTTAGGGCCGGAATGAAGACCGCCTGTGAAAAGGAAGGAATCAGTCTTTTTTACCCGTCACCGATTCTCTGCACCGACAATGCTGCGATGATTGGGTGCGCGGCATATTATGAGTATATATCCGGTACACGTCACGGACTCGACCTGAATGCTGTGCCGAACCTTAAGCTGGGCGAAAGAAGCTACTGAAGGAGGAACGGATGTGCAAAAGCAGCGGGATAAACGCTCTGCAGGGAGGCACAGGATTTGGCACGGTATTTTGTCGGATAACGCTGACACCAAATCATCACGCAGGATTCGTGAGCGGGTACTGAGGATGGGGAGAATATATGCAGAATATTAATTCTATAGCTGTAATAGTAGCTGCGGGAACAGGTAAGAGAATGGGAGGTACTGTAAAAAAACAGTACATGGAAATTCGCGGACTTCCTGTTCTTTTTTATACAATAAATGCCTTTGAAAAAAGTAAAACTGACAGGATAGTTATTGTTACGGGACCTGATGAGACTGATTATGTGCGGAAAAACATCGTTGAAAAATACGGATTCAAAAAGGTTGAAACGGTGTGTGCCGGTGGTCGGGAACGATTTGATTCGGTATTTGAAGGCTTGAAGTCGATTAAAAGAATGAATAGAGGGGACGGTGGCAGCTTTAAATTTGAGGAAATAAAGGCAGATAATACTGAAACGGAGACATCCCGGAAGCTGCCGGAACAGGAAAAAATGAATATAACCTGTAACGAGAGCCCGGACAGAAGCCCGGATAATGAGATTTATACTGATATGTCAGGCGAGGGATGTTCAGACATTTTCAAAATAACGGATAACGGTTCTCTGCCGAAGGATATTCTTGTACTTGTACATGACGGAGTTCGTCCGTTCGTGACTCCGGAACTGATAAACCGTGTCATTGACAAAGCATATGAGACAGGCGCATGCGTGACGGCTGTTCCTGAAAAAGATACCGTGAAGACGGTAGAAAACGGAGTGATTACAAAAACACTTGACAGAAGTCTTTTGTATCGTATACAGACTCCGCAGGCCTTTGAATTAAATCTGCTGTATGACAGCTATGAGAGAATGTACGAGGACATGAATTCAGACAGGGAATTGAAGGAGAAACTGACAAAAACAATAACAGATGATGCAACGCTTGTAGAGCATTATCAAAAAAAACAGGTTATAGTGGTTGATGGGGATTACCGCAACATAAAAATAACAACACCTGAGGATATAATAATTGCTGAGGCTTTTATAAACAGCTGACGATGTGGGTGAGAAAAGCGGAGGGAGCAGACATGCAAATTTGGACAAACAGATATATATTTGCGAAGAGACTTTGGGGATTGATAATCGGGTTTTTCCTGATAATAGCTACGGCATTACCGACACTGGTACTGACCAACAATTACTGTGCAGAGGCAGCATACACCAAAACACTGAAACCGACATCAAGTAAGTATGGAGCAAAAAACGGAAAGGATTCCACAGACGCCATTCAAAAGGCATTAAACGATGCAGCAAAGCTTGGAAAAGCGAAGAAACAGGCGCGTGTATATTTAAAAAAGGGAACCTACTATATAAGCAAAACACTGGAGATTTCATCGAATACCTGCCTTCAGCTTGAAAAGGGTGCGGTCATCAAAAAAAATCCCAATTCCAAAAGTCCTGTTTTTTATATGCTTCGTTCCAAACAGGGTAAAAAGGGTGGCTATGACGATAACTCCAATATATCCGTTATCGGTGGGAAATGGGATTCGGAATTCAGAAGATATAATGATAACAGCGGTGGGGCCTCATTTATGTTTGCACACTGCAATGGTCTGATAATCCGCGACGCAGAGATATGTAATAATTACGGAAGTCATCTGATAGAGCTTGACGGAGTAAAGAACTGTACGATTTCAGGGTGCACCGTTTATGGCTTCAAGGCAAATGATACATCTATCGAAAAAGAAGCAATACAGCTTGACGTCTGCCATGACAGTGTGATTACTCCGGGAGGCGAGCCGTATGATGATACGCCATGCACCGGAATAACCATAAACGGTAATGAGATATATTCGTATCCGAGGGCAGTCGGTTCCCATACAATGATAGAAGGCAAATATCACTCAAATATAAATATTACAAATAATAAAATTTATGATATCAGTGGAGCGGCTGTTTACGGATATAATTATACCGACATAAAGATTGCAAACAACGAAATCAGCGACACCGGATGCGGCATACAGCTGAAAAGTACGTCAGCAAAGGCACAGAATACCATACTGAAGAGACTTAAGGGAGTACAGGAAACAAAACTGAAAAATAATGAATTTAATATAAGCATTATCGATAACAAAATAATAACATTAAGTTCATCTGCCGACAGTGAAAATGTTGGTGACGGTTCGTTCGGAATATATATTTACGGTACCGATCAGTATCCGTTAAACAAAGTTACCGTAAAGGGGAATACTATTGTTTCAAATTCTTCGGCGATATATATGAAGAGTGTGGGTGATGCTGTCGTAAAAGGTAATATTTCAGACAGGCATGACAGGGCATATGATGCCGAAAAATCGTCATTTGCGGAGGATGCAATAAAGCTTGCCGATGTTTCAAATGCCGAAATTACAGATAACAGGATATCGACAGAGAGTACAATGCCATATGAAAATGGAATTGCGGTACGTGAGGGCAGCAAGTCTGTCAGATTATCGGAAAATGTAATAAAAAACTGTACAAAATCAGGTATACTTATAGGGGAAGGCTGTAAAATATCTTCGGAAAATGATGAAATAAGTAATTCCGGGAAACATGGAATTAATGCGGATAATGCCGAGATAACGGTAAATGGTTCTGTTATCAATGGTTGCGGTGAGCATGGAATAGCGCTGAAAAACGGAGCTGTTCTTAAGGCTGACGATATAACGGTGAAAAATCCTAAAGGAAACGGAATACTGGCTGCGGGAAAATCATCCGCAACCGTAAACGGCAGTACAATTACGGCAAGCGGATCACATGGAATGAGCCTGATTACAGGATCGAAATGTGATGCTGATGGATTAACGATAGAAAACGCAAAAGAAAACGGAGTACTTGTATCGGGTGAAGCCGTGCTTAATTTCAAAAACGGGTCGGTGATAAATCCTTCAGCACACGGATTTAGTGTTCTTTCTGAAGCAGAGTGTAATGTATATGACAGTTCTGTTACAGAAGCGACCGAGAATGGGTTCAGTTTTGTATCAACGAAAGGTACGATAACAGGGACATATATCATTTCAAGTGGCAAATATGCAGTAAACGAAATGACAGGGGCATCGGTTACAATGAGCAGCTGCATAGTGAGCAGCTCGGGAAGTCATGGAATTGCAGTTAAGAATGGTTCTTCACTTACCTGCGACAGTACGGCTGTTTTAAACTCAAAAGAAAATGGAATACTCGTGTCGGCACGTTCGGTTCTGACCTTCAACAAGGGAAATATATCAGATAACGGAGGACACGGAGTAAGCCTTTTATCGGAATCGATTCTGTCAGCGGCCGGATGTGAAATCACCGGGAATGGCGGGAGAGGAGTCAACTGCGGCGGAGGCAGTGAGGCCGATACCGTTCTTGCAGATATCCATGATAACGCAAAATAAAATGACCGGTTGTTACTGTTCACAGTCGGATAATAATCTGACTGTGGCGCAAGCTTGTTTACAGACCGGCTGAAGTAATTTCTTTAGCAAAAATTTGAACGAAGAAAAGCAGCAGCAATTACTAAAATTATGGAGGAAGTCGATTATGGAGAAAACAGTTCCGGAATGGGCGTCGGAATTAGCTGCAGATGATTTTGTCTCATATGCTCCCACATATGAGGTTGGTGTGTGTTTTGATCTGTATGAGGAAGATTTTTATGAGACTTGCACGAATACGACAGAGGCTGCATTTCAGACGGGAGAGAACGGTGAAAAGCATGATAATCCTGTGGGATTGGGCATGAAGTATTACTTTTACGATCCGACAAAGCATGGATACACTAAGAATGATAAGTATCCTTTACTGATTTTTTTACATGGAAGGTCGAACGCTCTTGAGGGAAAGATATGTGTAAATTATACAGGTGCCGAGTTCTATGCTTTACCTGAGATACAGGAGGAGTTTAAGGGTGCGTATATTCTGGCACCTCTGGCAAATGAGTACCGTGATGAGAACGGAGAAGTTCAGGGGACCTGGTCGGAAGAGTATATTGAGCCGCTTTACGGACTTATAAATGAATTTATATCAAAGCATACCGATGGAGTCGGCAACAGGTTTCTGCTGGGTAATTCGGCAGGTGCGTCAATGACTGTAATGATGGGAAACAAATATATCGGTTATTTCAAGGGACTGATTCCTGTAGGTACGTCGAAAATTCCTGACGGAGTCACTCTGGATAGGTATGAGGAGGCCGGGACATTTCTTTTCTTTGCAATCGGCAGACATGATGAATTTAATGATTTTAATGCGCTTATTGAGCCCAGAGCTGATGAGCTTCGCAACAGAAAAAAGTGCTTTCTTTACGATCCTGAATGGGTACGAAACGGAGACAAGGGTGTAGCTTCGATTAATTTTGGCATAGAAATGGGGCAGCACTGTCTTATGAATGCCATGGCAGTGAACCTGAAATTTGACGATGGTACACCTATGGATGAGCGTCTCCCAAGAGGCCTTGCAGGCTGGATTGATGAGGTAAACCGGGGTGGCAGAGGCTGGGTGAGAGAGTATGCACTCCATGGAAATGCTTTTAAGACGGGCAGGGTAAAGGTGGCTGAGAACGTCTCTCTGTTCTACGAGGAATTTGGCAGCGGAGATAGAGTTATTCTGTCTGCCCAGATGGGTTTTTATCACCGTGGGGTTCAGCATAGAATGGCTGAACTGGGATATCATGTATATTGTATTACATTGAGAGGCTTCCATCCCTCAAGCCTTATAGAAGAAAATTATGGGGAGAGATGGTACGATATCTTTGCGGGAGATGTTCTGACATTTGCGGATAAAATGGGGATTGATCATTTTACTTATATGGGTGCCTCGCACGGTGCCGGCGTCGGTTGGCATCTGATGCTGCAGAAGAGCAATCGTGCAGATGCCTTTATAGCCATGGTAGGAGGTCCGCACAGTCTGGATGCGGGCAGGATGTCCTTTAGACAGATGCTGGAGCAGGGAATTATTAAGGAGGTGCCTCCTTTTGATCCTGAGATAGACAATGATGCAGACAGAACAGCAAGAAGAGATTACCGGGAAAAATGGATTTCAGGTCTTCCCATGTCCTTTGAGGCTGAGAGAAAACTTGATTACGGACGTCCAATGATGCGTCTGGGCAGTGAAGAGAAGCTCTGCGAGGCTCTTAGGACCATAGAGGTTCCTACACTGATGATAGGTGGTTACGACGACCCTATCAGTTCTCCCGACCTGATGATGAGAACCGCAGGCTGCCTGCCTCATGGCAAGATGATTATATATTCGAACTGCGGTCACAATATTGATACCGATCTGATTGAGGAAGTGGCTGATGAGGCCGACAGATTTATAAAAAATGCAGCAAAAACAGGTAAGTGGTATCTGCCTGCGGAGAAGAAAAATATTTGACTGTGAACAGTAACCATTAATGCGGGTTTGTCCGTAAGAAAATGCAGGCTTATCGGCACTGGTAATATTAGAAAGAGGCCATTTGTTAACGAAAAAATGGTTGGATTTGGAAGAATATGATTTATAAATTGGAGGATATTTCAAAGGTATATAATTTGTTTGCAGGCTGGAAGGAAACCTTGATTTATTCCTGTTTGCAAAGGGTGATGGGCGAAGTTTTTGTAACGGATCCAGAATCTCCAGAGTCCGTTATGGCATATATCGGGTGTTTTGCTTTTTATGCGGGAAAGCCGGACAGAGAACTTGTCGTGAATAAGCCGGAAGGTTTTGTAATAATGATACCGCAGAATGCGGAATGGGGAGCACTTATAGAGGAGTGCTTTCATGATTGCAAAAAAGTAACACGATATGCAATCAGGAAGGATACGGGGTTTGACAGAGAACATCTGCAAAGTCTGGTGGCACAGCTTCCGGACGGATATGAGCTGAAGAGGATTGATGCCGATATTTATGATAAGTGTCTTTTAAATCCGCTTACTGAGGATTTTGTGTCGGCCTTCACCTGTATGGACGATTATCTGAGACTGGGACGTGGAATGGTAGTTTTGAAGGATGGGCATATTGTTGCAGGGGCATCTTCTTATACAAGGTATCGTGAGGGCATTGAAATTGAGGTGGACACGATTCCTGAGGAAAGGCGAAAGGGACTTGCGACTGCGGCATGTGCGTCACTTATTCTGCAATGTCTTGATGAGGGTTTGTATCCGAGTTGGGATGCCCAGAATATGAATTCGGTTCATCTGGCGGAGAAGCTGGGATATGAGTTCGATCATGAATATACAGCATACGAGGTTGTCTGAAATCGTGAGAATGTCAAGTGCGGGGTGGCCTGAAATATTGAACGGTATATATGGGAGGCAGTACGGAACCGTGAGTATGCGATGCATGAGGTTTGCCGAGCTTACGGAAGAAAGCAAAGGAGAATTTATAATATGATAGTAAAGGTACTTGTTGAAAATACTGAAGGGGAGGGTCTGGGCGCGGAGCACGGGCTTTGTCTGTACGTGGAATACAAGGGAAAACACTTCCTGATTGACAGCGGAGCCAGCGGTCTTTTCGCTGAAAACGCAGATAAGTTGGGAGTTGACCTGAATCGGGTTTACATGGCATTCCTGTCGCACGCTCATTATGACCATTCCGGAGGGTATAATGAATTCTTCAAGCGTAATAAGCACGCAAAGGTGTATTTGCAGAAGACCGCTAAGAACCACTTTTTTTTCAAGATAGCAGGTCCTATAAAAAAGTATATAGGAATTCCCGAGGGGCTGCTGGACGGGTATGAAGGCAGGTTCGAGTATATAGACGGTGCGGCGCAGCCTGATGAGGGTGTTTTTATTGTGCCCCACAGCTCTGACGGAATTCTGGAACGGGCAAAGCATACGCATATGTGCGTAGTGAAAGATAATGAAACATGCTATGATGATTTTAGTCATGAGCAGACTGTGGTTTTTGAGGAAGAGGACGGGCTGGTATGCTTTAACAGCTGTTCACATTCCGGTGTTGATATTGTGATTGAAGAGGTAAAAAGAGCCTTTCCGGGAAAGAAGATAAAGGCATATATTGGCGGTTTCCATATGATGGGACTGTCGGGTGCGTCCTCCTGCGGTTACAGTAAAGAAGAAGTGCAGGAGGTGGCAGGGAAACTTTTGAAGTCAAGTGAAGCCAAATTCTTTTCGGGACACTGCACCGGTACGATTGCTTTTTCATGGTTGGAGGAGGTTCTGGGGGAGCGAATGGTGGCTCTACGGACCGGAAGGGTGATTGAGCTGTAAAACGGGCCGGTGGTTAAGTCGCAGTAACAAACGGTAATGAATAGTAACGGGTTGTAAAAAAGGATAAAAAAGGAATAAAGGAAAGAAAAAAGGATTATTAAAAAAGTTTCAAATTGTTCTTGACAATAAGAAAAATTCATGGTATTATTTGGTAGCGTTGTTCGGAGAGTTGGCCGAGTGGTTGAAGGCGCTGGTCTTGAAAACCAGTGATCCCGTAAGGGACCGTGGGTTCGAATCCCACATTCTCCGCTAGATATTCAACACGGATAACCACCTTGACAGAGGTGGTTATTTTATTGAATGGATGAATTAAATAATTTGTATTAATTCAGAATCAGGAGAAATACCCAAGAGGCTGAAGGGGCTCCCCTGGAAAGGGAGTAGGACGTTAATAGCGTCGCATGGGTTCAAATCCCATTTTCTCCGTTAGTCACGAAGCCTTATTTTATAAGGGTTCAAGGCACTTTTTTATCCCACAAAAAATGCCAACTTAATCAAAAACCTAATCAAAGGTAGGCTACAAACCCAATAAAATAAAGGAGATTAGCATTTCGGAGTGTAGCAACTTTGATGCTTATTCCTAATTTTCAAGACAAGACAAAATATCTTTTTTGTTTTTGTTTTGCAAATTCATTATAAAAAATCTGTGTGAATCTGATAAGTCAGGTTCTTTTTTTTATGCCAAAATAAGCCAAAGGCATGAAAGGAGAACGCTATGATGCAACCAATGGTCAATCCCAATTATTTCAATCAGTATCCCAATTACGCAGCGCAGAACTATTATTCAAATCCACCCATGCAGAATCCGGCTCCTTACGTGGGTATATCGGGCAGATATGTAAACACATTTGAAGAGATTACTGCAAATGATGTACCCATGGATGGGAAATCGGCATTGTTTATGAAATGGTTGGCGGAAGTGAGTAAGAAATCCGGGGCGAAAGCCCCGGTACCAGTGACAGAAATGTGAATGAGTTTGCGACAGTGAGTGAAAACAGAACTGTGACAGCTCATGAAATTTTTAACAGAATTACAGCAGAATATAAAAACAAGTATTACAGCAGCATAAAAAAACAAGTATTACG
>JAZLIK010000156.1:0-22686 GCA_045617345.1 Lachnospiraceae bacterium
GATCTACCTGATTACCGGAAGAACAGACATGCGCAAGAGCTTTGACGGGCTCATGGCGATAATACGTGACACATACCTGCTTGATCCGTACGCGAACGCCCTGTTCCTCTTCTGCGGGCATGACAGCAGAAAAATCAAGGCACTCCATTACGATAAAGACGGTTTCGTACTGATGTCAAAGCGCCTGGAGGGAAGCGGGCGGTTCAAATGGCCACGCAACTCTTCGGAGGCACGTTCACTGTCAAGGCAGGAGTTCAGGTGGCTGATGGAAGGACTCTCTCTTGAGCAGCCTGATGCCATAAAGCCGGACACATCGCACAGAGACTTCTGATTTTTTGTGCAAATCGCTGAATTTTAAAAAGTTTTTCAACCCGTAAAAAGACATTAACCGGGCATTTATCCACACCTCTTTTGCATGTACTGTTTCAGAATGACGTCTGATCAGAATGAATCGAAGAGGCTGTGGATAACCGTCCTGAAAACAGCTGAAAATAAATATTTTCAGCTGTTTTCAGAGCAGTTATCCACCGAAAATCATTGAGCATATTTACCACAGTCCGACCATGCCGGATTTGCCATAAACCGCCTGAAAGCCTATAATAAAGGTATGAAGAAAGGCAGGTGAAGGCATGGTGTCGGACAAGGAACAGATAAAAATTCTGCAGGAAATGGTCTCCGAGCAGGCGAAGACAATCGCAACGCTCAATTCAACTATCGCAGGTCTTCAGAACACCATTGCCTGCCTTCAGGAGACCATCGACGAACTTAACAGGAAGCTGTTCGGAAAATCCTGTGAAAAAATTTCAGAACCGGAAACACCGGATTCATCCGAAGATGTTACCACTGTCAAAGTCAAATCCCATACGCGTGCAAAACATCCAAAAAGGTTGCACAAGGATCTTTATTCCTCACTTGAAGTAAAGAACGTAAGGATTGATGCCGTGGGCAATGAGCGCATATGCCCGGACTGCGGGGCTGAAATGAAGCACCTCGGCTACCGTGAGGTCCGTGAAGAGTTGCGCATAATCCCGGCAAAAATATACCGCATAAAGTACTATCAGGAGACGCTTCAGTGTCCCGCATAAAGGAACACTGTTCCGGGGCAATCGACACAGAAAATATTTGTCCCGAGAATAAACCTGCGCTGCCGATTCCGGACAAAACGCAGGACAAAACGAACGTTTGACGTGTTGTTATTAATCGCTTACGTTCATTTTTTTAATTTATAGGAAATTGCGTCCTATAAAGTAAAAGACGCTCCGCGAGGACGCGCTCGCTTTTGCAGCGGTAATTTGTCGCTGACGCGACGCCAATGCGGCGCAGCATGGATCTAATTTAAGCTGTTAACCCCGTCCCCCAGAGACCACCCCCAGCAAAGAGACCACCTTTGCAAAAAGGGTACCTATTCTTCCGAATAGATACCCTTCTTTTTAGCTGTTTTTTACAGCCGCATTTTCATTGTTTCCTGTTGCTATTACTTTTCAAATTGATCATACTTTATAAGCCACGTAGAATCATTATTTGACTTATAATCGGAATAATATAACTTTACGAAATCTTTCATGGCATCTTCACCGTTCCAGATTTCTCTGCCATAATAAGTTTTATTTGTTTCATCATAATATGACAGTTTCTTACGTATCTCCTTGCAGTAGAAGAAGAAGTTGCAGGTTTCTTCTGACAAATTGACAAAATTCCAGCCATCAATCTTTGTATATGTTTCATTGTGTTTACAGCTTACTGAACATGAACAGTCGGATACATCAAGTGTTGAACCATATCCGCCCTTGATAGCACGATGACCGAATACATACGCAGCTATATCTTCCATACTGCCTTTCATTGAAAGCTTTCCGTCAATACCATAGCCAAGCTGATTAACAGGTGCATAAATCAGAAGTTCACCATAACCACCGGAGCAATCAAGATTTGCTTCGCCATCATCCTTTAACTTGATACCGGTGCTTATATTCGATTCGTCACCGACATAATCCGGCATCTTTGTCCTGTCATTCCAGCCCTTCAGGAAATTGCCCGCATCCGTGCCGACTACAATATATACTGAAGAACCCGGGGTTTCAATATCTGATGAACCCTTTTGAACATAGTTTCCGTTAGGAATATAGAATCCGTAATTATCAGCTGATTTGCTTGCAGTTGTCACCGAAGAACCGTACTTAGTCTGTTTAGCATACACCTCAAGGAAACCGGTTCCGATTATTTCAAGCCCGGGACCCTCAATGAACATACCTGCTACAGAATTACCGTTTCCGAGTACGTCAATGCTATTTCCTCCAACCAGATTTATCTTGAGCATTTCATCGCCGCCTTTAACATTGAACAAAATCGGTGATGCTATTCCATTCTGACTCTTTATATATTGGCTGTCAGAAACCGCATCCACTGCAATGTTCAGCCTGTCAAAGGTCAGTGTCCTTGTCTCGGCATCGAAGAAAATATAACCTGAAGCAACGGAATATTTGATTGAAGCAGGAAGCAGATTTTCTTCCTTAGAGCCGTAGGATGTGAGCTGTTTACCCAAAATCCAGAAATCATAATCCCATTTTGCTTTTACAATGACATCAGCAATGATTTTGTGATTATCCTCTACTGCATAATATTCCTCCCAGCTACATGCCGAAGCTATGTCGGTTACGGTACCGTCTGCTTTAATAGGCTTTCCGTTCGCATTGCAAACATACCAACCGCGGAAGGTACCCGAACCCTCGTAATACTGGTCTATCACATATTTACCGCCTACATTGGTATATGCAGCCTTTAATACTTCAGGATAATCGGCATTATAACCATCGATGTTTCGATCTGTACCGCTCTGGTTAGGATGCTGAGTGTCTGCTTTGTCAAGGCTCTCACCATACCTTACATTGACAGTTTTTGTACCTTCACCATTCATATACATGAACCTTACCGCATTATACCTTGGTTTCATATTCCAATGTGCAAAATATTCTGCAGTTCCCTCAACAGTGCCAAAGTTTTCAATTTTGTCTCCTCCTGTAGGCTCTGTATACCATCCGTCAAATGTATACTCATATTCAGTAGAAGGCTCTCTTTGAGCAGTCGGTGCAACAATCTGTGTTCCTGTCAAAACTGTAACACCATTCTTTGAAGTATATTCACCGGAAAGCGTTACCTGTGTATCCTGGGAATTCCCATTCCAGCTGATAAGGTATCCTTTCGTCAATTTTTCCCAAATTGCCACAAACATAAACTTTCCGTCCGATGCCAGTTTATCCTGTGTCAGCATATCTCCGACAGTCAGCGGTACTGCATCCGTATTTTTCAGTATATAATGTGTACTATAATCATTCTCGCAATCATTTACGTTATACCAGCCTTTAAATATATAATCGGCATCATTTGAATCATAATCTGATTTAAAGCAAACCGGTGTTACTATTTCTGTACCGTAGGTGGCTTTTCCGGGAGAATATGTAACTGTACTCGTGTCATAATCTGAATCACCCGTAAAGCGTGCCCCACCATTATGATTTATCAGATACTGTACGCCCAAATCATATATAGAATTCAGGGCTACATTGTTCTCATTTAATGCACGATCATCATCAGTAGCAACACGACCATCCTTATTACTATAGTTCGTATACCAGTGAACCGGATACTCTCTCGGTATCTTAATCCAATGTGCATGGAAGGTCATATCGCCTGTAACATAAGTATCATCCAGAACCATGTAGTCACCGTCATCTACTGCCCTTGCATATGTAGAACGGCTCTTTTCTGAAGCATCTGAAATATGTGACTTATCTGACGCATCTGAATCCGGTATTAATTCCGTATACCAGCCATCAAATACATACTCGAATTCAACCGATGATGTTCTCTTCGGATCAAAAGGTGCATATATTATTGCAGGATTACTATTACCCACTCTTTCAACATGCTTTCCTGAAGTAGAATAACCGTCCGTTAAATAATCATTATACTTTGTGTCCTGGCTATTCGTAAATTTTTTGCCGCCTTCAAGCTTAGACACATCCGAATTACTCTTGTCTTTACCGTTAACATCCCAAACAATACTGTAGACAGCTTCTTCCCATTTTGCGGTAAACTCCAGATTAGAGTGATTTTGTACAAATTCAGGAGTAAGTACTTCTACCGGATCAGTTTCGGATGACAGATACCATCCTTTAAAACGATACCCATTAAGAACAGGTACCGGCAGGGTAACTGTTGTTCCGTATTCATACTTCTTTATCTCATCCTCAGTTCTTGCAAATTTAGCTTCCTCATTTGCCAGGTTATACGATATATCATAAATATCGCCTTCCCACACCGCATAAAGAGTAATAACAGCTCCGTCAACATCAGTGATATTCAAAATCTTTGCTTCATTGCCGTAAACTTTGGAACCGTTCGGTGAATCAGCCCAGCCTGCAAATGTGTAGTGTTGTCTGGTGAATGTGTTTTTACTAAGCGTTACCCCACCTTCATCAGCATTCTGATCATATGTAAATTCCATTTCAGTCATATACTGATTGGCACCAGTAAAATTTTTGTTAAACTGAATCTTATACCCGATAGGTCTGCAACTGACTGTATAGGTCAGATCGTAATTAGGCATTTGGGCAGGTGCAATGCCACTGAAGGTATAAATATAACCCTTCTTCGACATATTCGGAGCAACAATAGGTGCCTCATATAATACAGAACCATGGGTATATGAATCATTATTCACAGGTATCTCATTATTCAGATTCCAGGTCAGAGTATTTGCAATACGCTTGTAGAAAAGCTTAACTGTCATCCCTTCGGAAACAGTAGCAGTTGTCGCTGTTTTACCGTTAATCTCAGCATGATCAAATACAATACCGTCTTCAACCTCCTGATCCTCCTTCTTTAATTCAGAAAGAGTAATCTGCGCATCAACAATACCTGATAAGGTATAATCGGTAAAGTTTGCTAACTCAGGGTATTTTTCGTTGGTATCCATAATATAATGCTCTGCATTATAGTTTACTTGTCCTGCCTCCCAGTGAGCTGTAAGTTTAAAATCATTTTCTTCAACTACTATTGAGGCTTCATATTTGTCATCACCAAGATACCAGCCGACAAATGCATATCCCGACCGTACGGGAGATGTTACATTAAATGCTTCTCCATATCGGAAGGTCTTTGAAGCGCCGTCCGCACCAAGTGTTCCACCGTTTGCATCAAAGCTTACTGTTACGGTTTTTCTGTCATAATATAGCTTTAATACAGTTGAACCATCAGCTGCTACAACAGCCCTGTCTACACGGCCGGCATAGCTTTCATTATTAACATAATGCTCGAACGGCTTGTATATACCGGATACCTCCTTATCAGTTGTCCCGTCAAAGAAGGTGTCACTGTCCATACGGATGTACTGGGTCGCATCATCAGCTTTCTGACCGTAATACTCAACAGTATACGCAGTGCTATTTGAGGATTTCCAGCCTGCATACAGAGCAAATTTCTCTGCAGGCATTGTATCCTTTTCAAAATCAAAAAGCTTATCTGATGTACAACTCTTATCCTTATACCAGGCATCAAATACATAGCCCTTCTTTACTGGATCTACAGGCTTTGTTATCAGAGCACCCCAAACGATGTCTGCGGGTGAACCGATAGCTGCATCTCCATCCATAAAGGAAAGACTGAATTTATTTCTGTTGTAATAGAACTTAATTACTGTATCACCGTTTGCACCGATAGTAGGAGATACTTCATCGGTATTTACACAGTCAGCACTGACGAAAACATACTTATTATTAGTGTATCTGCCCTCAGTAATATCTATAGGACTACCTGTCGTGCCCTTCCGGATAACAGTTTCCTCAAGCTCATACTCCGATAAACCGGGATTATATACATAATGCTCGATTGAATAAGGAGTATCATCTGCTACTTTCCACTTAGCCGTGAAGCTTTCATTCTTGGTAACGGTAAAATTACCGTCCTCATCAGTTGTAAGTCCATCATATCCGTCAAATACATAACCGGCTACATTCATACCGGGAGCAAGCAGCTTGGATCCGTATTTAACCGTATACTTAATGTCATTGGTCTTGTAGGTACCATCCTTCATCTCACCAAAGGAGAAGGTTACGTCACAATTATTAAGTGCATAATATATTGACATAATGGATGAACCGTCCGGTCTGATGGCATTGATGGTATAAGTCTTAAGGAAACAGTTGTCATAGCTCTTCTGAAGCTCATCAATCGAAGGTGTTGAATCGGTTGTACCTTTTCTGATTTCTGTATCTTCAAGAGCATATCTACCGTCAGTTCCCTGTTTATAATAATTTACGGTATATTTCGTATCATCTCTGGGAATCCACTTCGCCTTAACAGTTACTCCGCCGCTTTCATAGTTTGGCATTGTTGCAGGGAAGACAAATTTACTACCGTTCTTCTCAAACCATCCGCCAAAATCATAACCTGTCTTAGTCGGTGCCTCGGGCTCGGTTATTGCCGTACCGGAAGCTAAAGCGATAGTTTTTACTATACTACCGCCATCTGAATTAAAGGAAATAAACCTCGCGTTGATGGGATCCTTCCAGATTATCTTTATCTTTCTTTCGATAGGCTTTGTTGTGAAGGCAAGGGGTGCACCGTTCCATATAATGGTCAGATCACATTCCTCTCTATCTGTCGTACCTTTCTTCGCAGTCATATAAATTGTGTTCTGCTCGGGTACAATCCTGAACTTGTCATTGGACATCTTAAAGGTGAAACGCTCTTCACGATCCTTCGGTTCAATGATGTTTTCCTTGGATTCACCGCTAAAGAGATCCAAAACATCCATTTGGAAATATTCCTCAGGAAATACATACTCGATATCCCAAACCATTTCAATAACATCATCATAGTCCTCAAAATCACCCGAGGGCTTATCCTCGTCATCATCCTCATACAAATCCACAAAGCCTATGACATTTTCCGGTTCTCCCAGAGTCCATATCGGCCAGGATTTTTCCAAAAGCGTGGGTTCATAGGTTAATTTTTTACTGCTGAACAGCTGTGCCTTGAATTTAATCTCTAAATAGATACCGATTTCCATACTCAGAGCACCGCTCAACGAAGATTCCTTTTCAATCTTTCCGTTCTTCTCTGTCATGGAATAATGAGCATAGAAGTAACCTGCTATCGTGAAATATACACCGACTTCGGCAGTAATTCCCACAGAATCCAGTTTTAGTGAGAACAGACCGACTCCAAATTCAAATTCGAGGCCGACCTTTATGCCCAGGGTACCGAATACATAGAAGTCGTAGTTGACATGCGGCTCCATAATAGGAGTTTCAGAGGTCTTAACGACTCTGTCCCATATACGCATATAGAAGCTGTATCTTGTACCTTCACCTGATTCATAGGTAGCACCCACGGTAATGTAAAGGTTCATCTTAACAACGAACTTTGCCGAAATACCGTAAACAATTATTCCTAAAGGATCAACGACACCTTCTGTATCGAATATTTCCTTTTCGACGATGGTAACCCAGCACTCGTCCTTCTGGGCATTTTCCATAAATGCCTTGTACTTATCAACAAGTCCGCCGGCATTTGATGTAGCCTCAACCTCCTCGCCGTTCTCGTCAAGGATAGTTTCTCCCATAAACTGCTCTTTTTCACTCATAAGAGTTGTGAGCTGTTTACCGATATCAAGAATCGAATCCTCGGCACTGAATCCGGTGACATTCTTCCAGTTAAACGGATCCTCCTTGCCCTTTACGGTCTTCAGAGTAGCAGTAATACCTGCACATACGGCAGTACCCCAGTCAAGACTTGCAGATACCTCATAATCATCAATGTAAGGGAAAATACCTGCCCACTCCCATACTGCACCGCCATCGATGTCAATACCGAACAGAATTTCCTCCTCAAAACAAGCCTGAAGTTCAAGTTCAAGATGGTCCTTCTTTTCATCCTGCTCACCGATTGTAACGGTAAGCGTCATAACAAGCTCAATTCTCAAACCCGAATAGCCTTCAAACATCTGAAGACGATAGCCGGGAGTGATATATGCTTTTACTTCTTTTTTGGTGATTTTGGCCTCTGAACCGTTGTCCATAAGTGCCATATCTGAATCGGTCAGTTTTGTACCGTCAGCAAGCTGAATGTTATAGGAATTAAGATCCAAATCAAGATCGTCGCTCAACTCCTTAAATCCATCTGTTTCAAGAGCAAGAGCTACGAGGTAATCAGCTGCATCATCAAGAAATCCGCTGGCAAGTGCCTGGTCTTCAAGATTTTTCTGAAGGGTATTAATCTCTTCGTCAGAAAGATTAATATCTGACTTTCTCGAATTATACATATCCATTGAAGCAAGTACTTCATCTTCGGTAGAATCAACATACTCTACCACGAAGTCCGTACCGTTCTTGGAAACCTTTGTAACCTTTGCATAAGAAGCATTACTTGCAGTAGCAAATGAACCTGTGTAAAAAAGGAGAAAATCGCCTTCGTCTACAGTAGTACTACTGTCATATCCCAGCTGAGCATACTTTGGATCCGAAAAATCAAATACAGAAGCATCAACTGTGATTGAATGATCTGATTTGCCATCTTTATCCTCATCCCTGGAAACAGGAAGAACCTCAGGCTTCTTCAGAACATCCTGTGAATCGGCGGTTTTAAAGCTGTATGTATTTCCGTTCTTTTCTGTAATATTTACATAAGCTACTCCACCGTTGTCACCGTTTTCAAAGCCTGAGAAATCACGCTTGTCAGGTCTTTTGCCTTCATAAATGGCTACTGTATCACCAACCTTGATTGAATCTCCGGCATATGAAAATGATCCCTCGTACTTATTTTCCTTGGTATTCAAATTACCGTTACTGTCAACTGCCGTGGAAAACAGACCGTCAAAAACAAGACCGTTAAGATTGGATACTTCCTTCACGGGAACAAAAACAATATCATCCGAAACAGAAAGGTTCAATACCTCTTCTTTTTCTGTGGTAATAGTAAGTTCCTTGGCAGTTACGCCTTTTTCCACACCATCGATAACATACTGTGCGGTACAGTCCTCGGTTAATCTTACGGTATATGTTTTACCTTTCTGAAGCTGAGGAATTACTTTTCCTGATTCAACCTTATACGTAACATTTTCTGCACTGGCTGAATTGATAAATTTTTCGATACAACCATCTGTATAATCTTTTATTTCAAAAGAAAAGCTGCTGACCTTATCCTCGGGAACCTCAACAACCGCATACTGAGGAGTTTCAATAATCTGCTTTTCCGCAGCCATGGTGAGTTCGCCGTAAATAGTCATGCTTTCATTAATAGTGTCTTTTGCCTTTACAGGCTTTGTCATTGCGGAATCGTAATACCAACCGCCGAAAATACCGTTTGTGATGTACGCATTTGGAAGCTTTCCGATTTCTGCTCCTGCTTTGTATTCTCTTGTTTCAGGTAACTGAGCATCCAATGTGCAGCCATCAGCCAGAGCAAATGATAATTTGCATACTTCGGGGTCACTGTCACTTGAACCGGGATCATTGTCCGAACCCGAGCCGCTTCCTGTTCCGGGATCACTATCCGAACCTGAGCCGCTTCCTGTTCCGGGATCACTATCCGAACCCGAGCCGCTTCCTGTTCCGGGATCATTGTCCGAACCTGAGCCGCTTCCTGTTCCGGGATCATTGTCCGAACCTGAGCCGCTTCCTGTTCCGGGATCATTGTCTGAACCCGAGCCGCTTCCTGTTCCTGAACCTGAGCCGCTTCCGGAACCTGAGCCGGCATCTGTGCCTGAGCCGTTTCCGGAATCATCAATTTTGTCACTCTCAGAAGAATCATCCTTCAGATCAAAAAATTCAGAAACATGCTCGTCTCCTGCATTTACCGTCGCTTTCGCTCCATCAAAGCCGGTAATTGTTACTTTACCTTCAGAATTATTAACTATGGAAACGCCCGCAGTGTTTCTCTTTAACTTAACTGTTGAATTCTCAGCACCGTTTTCTGTAACAAGGTTGAAATCGCCGTAAGCATTAACCTTTACAGGACGTGTTGTAGAGATTGTGGTGCCCTCGCCGGCCTTTTTTACGGTAACGGGAAGTAAAACCTCCGTAGTACCCTTAAGAAGAATTTCGGAAGGTGCATTTACAGTCAGTTTGCCTACCGTACCATATCTGAGATCAAGTCTGCAGGTTTTGCGCAGTCGCAGATCCTCAATTCTGTTCTTGTTGGTAACAGTAATTGAAGCATTTTCCTTATTGACATACAGACTTTGAATAATTGCCTTTTTTGCAATTTTTATATAAAGCTTATTGTCGTATACTGTAATGTCATTTCCCGAAGCCGCTTCATAAAACCTCTTAGCCGATTTAATAACTATCTGCGAAAAACTGCCATAGTTTGAAATAGCGGCCTTAGGCGATTCAATTGTTAATTTAACCTTTGTATAGTCGCCTTTTTTAATCTTCAGGTCAATCTTTTCAGAGGTTTTAATCAGGATGGAAGATACATCCTTCATTTTTAATGCCGCGTTCAGTTCCTCCTGTGTTGTTACAGTTACTGAAAGCTTCTGCGAATTACTCTTCGCCTGGGCAATTTCCGGCATGCTTGTAAAAACAAGTACCATTGCCAAAGCAACCGCAATCACTCGCTTGATCCATAATTTCTTCATAAGCTACCTCGCTTTTCTTTTGTTTCTTTGTTTCTTTTGTTTCTTTTGTTTCTTTCACTTTTTCTTTGTTGCTTTTGTTTTGCGACCACGGTCTGCAGTCGCTGATTTGTTGCCTTTCTCCCGCAACCCCGTTCCAACGGTCTGCTGCGTTTGTCTGTTACCTTTCCTCTGCACCCCCGTTTCAACGGTCTGCTGCGTTTGTCTGTTGCCTTTCTCCCGCAGCGTTGTTTCTTCTTCCTGCGGCTTTTGTTGTGTTACTTTACTACCCTTGTTACTCTTTATCTTTTTTACAGCTATAAACACAACAGTCGCCAAAACCGCCACTCCTGCAATGCACATAACTGTAATAAAAATAACACTGTTGTCAGGCTCCCACGTGTCGAGCCTTCCCGTATCAAGCACCGGCATTCCGAGCACAATGTCGGAACAGTCGACCAGCGCTGTTTTTAGCTCCTCCGAATCAAGTCCGCCGTACCTCTGCAGAATTCGTGCGGCCGCACCGGCGGCCTTTGCCGCAGAATAACTGGTTCCGCTGCCCCGGATTTTCGTTCCCTTGATCGTTACAAGGCGCAAATCCGTTCCCTGTACCAGAATGTCAACCGCTTCATTGTTCTGTGAAAACGAAGCCCGCTCGCCGTCCTCATCCGAAGACCCGACGCACAGCACAGATTCATATCCGCCGGGATAAAATACCATTCCGGGCTCATCCGATTCGCTGTTTCCCGCGCAGGACACTACCAGAACCCCGTTGTCTTCCGCATACTTTACGGCATCACGCAGCTTTTCATTGTCCTGCTTTGTCCCCGAAGCTATACATATGATTCGACATCCAAACCGATCCACCGCATCAAGCACGGCCTCCGCGGCCAGCTCAGGTGTACCACCGATTACATTTTTATCGCTGTCAACCGACGTATACACAAGAGGCACAAGCTTCACATCGGGACATACTCCCTCTACTCCTGCCGCTTCACTTCCCGAAATAAATGCGCTCACGGCAGTTCCGTGTCCTACCCGGTCTTCCGTATCACCCGCATCAAATTCCTCTGTCAGATAATTCTTCCCGGACAAAACCCTGTCTTTTCCGATGACCTCCGATGAGATTCCGGAATCAATTACTCCTACATATACCGGCGGACTTTCTGTCCCGCAGGCCGCAGACAGCACGACAATAAGTGCAAACACGGTACATAATATAAACTTTTTCATAAATTAATCCTATTCATAAAGTCAATATCTCTGTTCATTAAGTCAATATCTCTGTCCTCAATTCTACATAACCTTGTGATTCAAACACCAAAAGTCCGATATTTAAATGTCCCATATCTACGTCAATACCCGTTTGCATGAAAAATATATATCTTTCTGATGCCCCGGTTACTATTCACCGTCCGGTCAAAACTCATTCATTAATCCCGTAAAGCTTCATTTCTGTAAATATCGAACAAAGCTTTATTTCTTCTTCACACACTGTCCCTGTATCTCAAATCACTATTCACAATCGGACAAAACTCATTCATAAGCCCTGCCTGCTACGCAGTCAGCCTGCGTTTATCGTTCCCCGACTGTAAATAGTAACATTATGGTAATTGCTTCACAGGCAGGCTTGCAATAACTGTAGGCGTCAGTTCTTTTGACACCGTAATCATTGGTGAATAGTAAACGTCTCAAATTGTAAGTTATAAAATTATAACATTATTTGCAACGTTTTTCAATGTTTTCTGACATAATTAACAAAAAAATAATTTATTGTTTCAATGGTGTATTATGTACATTACTTACAGACAAGCTATGTGTTTCAGAAGGAAATATACATTTTCCACTGTTCGGCTACGGTTCGCATCCCAATCAAAGCTTTTTTATATACCCTGACTGACACCCGGTCAGCCGCTGCTTCGCAGCTGAAAGCCTATTTGTGCGAATAACTCGAGTAACACTATTCCTGTTACGTAAAAGCATGTCGCTTGCGACATGCTGCGCCGCTTTTGCGTCACGTCAGCGACAAAAACCGAAAGCAAAAGCGTGCGCATCCCCGCGGAGCGTGTTTTACTTTATAGGACGCAATTTCCTATAAAGTAAAAAGCCACAAGCCGGAAGCTTGCCCCCGGCTTTTGGCTTTTTTGTACGAATAGCGAGTAGTCTGAACAGAAGCCTGCTTACGTTCAGACTCGAGCAAACGTCATCGGGTGACATATGTCACGAGATGTGTGGTTTGTCCGGCCTCCATAGTCCGGTAGTAATTTCCGCATACCCGAGAGCAGGCTCTCAACTTGCATTTATTATTACCCGACTGTGAATTGTAACAGTTTATGCAATCTGATTTCCTGTATAAAGCTGGTAATAACGTCCCTTAAGTTCTATCAGTTCATCGTGTGTACCGCGTTCAACGATACGTCCCTGCTCAAGAACCATGATACAGTCGCTGTTCTTTACGGTAGAGAGTCTGTGGGCGATTACGAATGTGGTTCTGCCCTTCATCAGCTTATCCATACCATCCTGAACTATACGCTCTGTACGTGTATCTATTGACGATGTAGCCTCGTCCAGAATGAGAACCGGAGGATCGGCAATAGCCGCACGAGCTATGGCAAGCAGCTGACGCTGACCCTGGCTCAGGTTTGCTCCGTCGCCCGTCAGCATGGTATTGTACCCGTCCGGAAGTCTCTTTATGAAGCTGTCCGCATTCGCAAGTCTGGCTGCTGCCTGTACCTCTTCATCTGTAGCATCGAGCTTACCGTAGCGGATGTTCTCCATAACCGTTCCGGTAAACAGATGAGTCTCCTGCAAAACCATACCGAGAGATCTTCTCAGATCGTCCTTCTTAATCTTGTTGACATTGATTCCGTCGTATCGGATTTTGCCGTCCTGGATATCATAGAATCTGTTAATCAGGTTGGTAATGGTCGTTTTTCCGGCACCGGTAGAACCGACAAATGCAATCTTCTGTCCGGGTGTAGCATAAAGCTTGATATCGTGAAGGACCATCTTCTCCTCGGTGTAACCGAAATCAACGTTATCAAATACAACATCGCCCGCAAGCTCTGTATAGGTAGTCGTATTATCCGCCTTGTGATAATGCTTCCATGCCCATTTGCCCGTGCGCTTTTCTGATTCGGTGATAACTGTTTCGCCGTTTGCCTTCTTTTCAATATTTGCATATACAAGTGTAACGTAACCTTCGTCTGTCTCGGGCTTCTCGTCCAGAAGCTTGAATATACGGTCGCCGCCGGCAAGTGCCATGATGATGGCATTGATCTGCATGCTCAGCTGGTTGATGGGCATTGTAAAGCTCTTGTTCAGTGCAAGGAAGCTGGCGATACCGCCCAGTGTAACTCCTCCGAAACCGTTGATAGCGAACGCGGAACCGACAATTGCCAGAATAACGTAATTAACATTTCCAAGCTGTGCATTGATAGGTCCGATGATATTTGCAAACTTGTTTGCATTGTAGGAACTGTTGCAGAGCTCACTGTTAAGCTTATCAAAGGCTTCGATATTCTCATCCTCATGGTTGAATACCTTTACAACCTTCTGACCGGACATCATTTCCTCAATGAAGCCGTTAACCGCACCGAGATCCTTCTGCTGCTTGATAAAGTACTTTCCGCTCTTGCCCGAAGCAAATTTGGTAGTAAATATCATGACACAGACGAGCGCCATCGATATAAGTGTCAGCCATCCGCTGATGGTAAGCATGCTGATGAATACGCTCACAATCGTGATAATACTGCTGAAGAACTGCGGTATGCTCTGGCTTGTCATCTGACGCATTGTATCTACGTCGTTTGTGTAAAGTGACATAATGTCACCGTGTGAATGCGAATCAAAATACTTTATCGGCAGTGACTCCATATGTGTGAACATATCGTCACGAAGTCTCTGCATGGTGCTCTGGTTGATGTGAACCATTACTCTCTGCTGTATAAATCCGGCTACAACACCGACCATCAGGAAACACGAGGTTTCAAATATTGCCTTTCCGAGATTGGAATAATCAGGATTGGCATCTTTAAGCAGAGGAACAATGAAATCATCAATAAGTCTCTGCGTGAACATTGTTCCTTTGAGGCTTGTCAGAACAGTGGTAATGATACAGGCAAAAACCACAATCCATGAAAGCAGATTGTTTACAACTATATACTTGAGAAGCCTCATAAATATCTTCCCGGGGTTTTTAACAGTAGGCTTCACACCCCTGGGCATAGGTCTTCCGGGTCCCGGCATCAGTGATCACCTCCTGGTTCATCAAAATCTCCGCTTCCGCCTGTCTGTGATTCATAGACATCACGGTAAATTGAATTGTTTTCAAGCAGCTCCTCATGTGTACCGAAGCCGTTTATGCGTCCGTCCTCCATGACAATAATCTTGTCCGCATGCTGGACGCTTGAAATACGCTGTGCAATGATAAGCTTTGTTGTTCCCGGGATCTCCTCGGCAAACGCTCTGCGGATTTTTGCATCCGTAGCCGTATCAACAGCACTTGTACTGTCATCGAGAATAAGAACCTTGGGCTTCTTTACTAGAGCTCTGGCAATACAGAGTCTCTGCTTCTGACCTCCGGATACATTGCTTCCGCCCTGTTCAATATGAGTATTGTACTTGTCGGGCATCTTCTCGATAAACTCATCGGCACAGGCAAGCCTGCAGGCCTTTATACATTCAGCCTCGAGCTCGGGAGAAAGCTTAAATTCACCGTTCTCTCTTGAAATACCCGACTTCTCCCTGTCTCTGACACCCCATGCGAGGTTCTCAAGAACAGTACCCGAGAAAAGCTCATTTTTCTGAAGAACCACACTTACCTCATCACGAAGACTTACCAGGCTGTAATCTCTGACATCAACACCGCCGACCTTTACCGAACCTTCATTTACATCGTAAAGACGGCTGATCAGATTAACAAGCGACGACTTCGCACTTCCCGTGCCGCCTATGATTCCGATGGTCTCACCTGACTTTATCTTCAGGCATATATCATTCAGAACATTTGCATTGCTGTCTTTGTTGTACTTGAAATTAACATGGTCAAATTCGATGCTTCCGTCCTTTACTTCACTGACAGGCTTCTCGGGGTCGGTAATATCCGATTCCTCAAGAAGAACTTCATCAATACGACGGATACTTGCAAAGCTCATTGAAAGCATTACAAAAATCATTGATACAAGCATAAGACTCATAAGGATGCTCATGCAGTATGTCAAAAGGCTCATCAGTTCACCGGTGGTAAGGTCAACCTCATGTGAGTTTACAATCATCTTTGCGCCAACCCAGCTGATAAGCATCATGCAGGTGTAAACCGCAATGTTCATCGCAGGGCTGTTATAGGTTGTAATATTCTCAGCCTTCGTAAAAATCTTTCTGATGTTTCCGCTGGCTTTCTTAAACTTGCTGTTCTCATGATCCTCACGAACATATGCTTTTACGACTCTGATAGCGGATACATTCTCCTGAACACTCGCATTCAGGTCATCGTACTTGGGAAATGCCTTTGTAAACTGCTTGGTGGCATTTGAAATAATTATTCCGAGAATCACCGCCAGAACAAGTGATACTACAAGGTAAATACATGCAATCTTCCCGTTAATGATGAACGTCATCGACATGGCAATGATGAGCATAATAGGTGCTCTCATACACATACGCAGTACCATCTGGTATGCATTCTGAACGTTTGTAACATCCGTGGTAAGTCTTGTAACAAGACCTGCCGTACTGAATTTGTCGATATTCGCAAATGAAAATGTCTGTATGTGATCGAACATTCCCTTACGAAGATTCTTTGCCAGTCCGGTAGATGCCTTCGCACCGAAGGTTCCACCCAAAAGTCCGGCCATCAGTCCTACGACCGATGCAACAACCATCAGTATACCGGTTCTGATGATAACACCCATGTCTCCGCCGCCCGGAGCGTTGATACCGTTATCAACCAGATGTCCCATCAGATACGGAAGCAGCATCTCCATGATGACTTCTACAATCATACAGATGGGAGTTGCTACCGATACACCGACGTATCCACGAACATACTTTAATATTCGCTTAATCATTTTCTTTCCTCCTGTCCTGTATTCTGCCGACGCAGGTCTTACTTCTCTGTACCCGTTCACGGTTCTTCGCCTGTAAACGTAACTTAACATCCGCCGTTTTTCGTCGTCGGACAGAGCGGATAATCCTCCCTGCCCGGCACGCAAAAAACCGACAGCATTCTGCCATCGGTTATATGTGCGGCTATTGATTACTGTTCGCAGTCGGTACAACCGGCCCGCAAATGGTAACAGTCACGGAATATCTTTGCAGCTTTCATTCTCCTCAGGTGCCTGTTTTTCGTCCTCTTCTTCCGACACCTGTGCTGCAACAGTTCCTTTTTTGTTACTATTCGGCTGTGAATAGTAACCCTTTCTCAATTTCTGTAATTCTCTTGCGCAGACATATCAGTATTCATTATAGCATACTCTTTGCGAATATCAATCCTTCTTTAAAAAATTAACGTTTTGTTCATCTTTGGGTGAAAAAACCTTGCTCCAACAAAAAAGCGATTGAATTTCCCTTTAAAACTTTTATCTCACAGGCGGGTGGAGATCCCACTCGGGAAAGCAGCTGGCAAAGCCCTCCAGACTCTGCGTGAGTGTTGTTTTTGCCATTTTTTCCATATCGGAAGCATCCTGTCCGAACATGGCGTCCAGATCGTCAAAACCTTCCATTCCTCCGTTTATATCCAGCTCATTATTATCCATAATCAACCCTCCGTCATACAGCCCTTAAATCACTGTCATCAAATTCTTCAGCACGCTTCTTTGCCAGAATCCACTGATTAACCGCATTGTAAAGATGTGTAGCACCCTCGTCCGTCTGCATCTTGTACTGCGATTCGAGATTTGCAACTCTGGTACCGATTGAAGATTTTTCCTTAAATGACATTACAAGCATTACTGCCGCAACCACAAGTGAAATTACTCCGACAGCAGCCGCCACAAACAGCATTACGATGCCGAATACTCCGAGCAAACCTGCTGTTATCATATAAATCAGGGGCTTCGAGGTGGCTTTTGTTCTGGCAATCTCATCCTTCTTTCTTGCCTCATTGTACTGAATGAAATCTCTGATAATGATTTCTCTGTTGGAGCCGTCGGAGGTTTCAGCCTTAAAACCATACATTTCAAGCGATATCTTGTCAGGGAAGGATTCCTTCTCTTCCTTCACAAACTTTGAAAATCCTTTGTTTATCTCTCTGCCGATAAAGCTGATGGCCGTCTTCTTCTGCGATGTCGAAACACCCTCTGACTTATTTACTACCTCATACATCTGCTCTATCAGATTCTTTACCTTGTTTCGGTTCTCACTGACGCTCTGCTCAAAGGACCTTCTGGCGGCATCCTCGTCACCGGCATTTTTTTTGACTGCCATAAAATACTTTTCGTCGTTACGGAGTGCCATCTCATCCTCATCATACTTGCTGATAAGCGCAATCAGATTTCTGTCGATATCCTTTTTCAGTGATTCCTGGTCAACATATGCATCATTGATTTTTTTGAAATTGTCCTGAATCGGGTCAACCGCATTAATTCTGGAAATATAGTTCTCAATTCTGGGGAAATCAACCGATACAATCTTCAGATCCGGATAAATTCCGTCGCATTTGTCGGTAAACTGAACACAGTAATTTCTCCACATCTGAGTCTGCTTCTCTTCATAAGACGCATCACTGCTTCGGATTTCATCCATCCATTTCTGTACATAACCGTCACATACGTGCTTCTCATCGGGTCCGAATACCCCGTTAACATATGCGTCAATATATGCAAAATCTCCTTCGTTGAACGATTTGGGATCCTGGTCCTCAAAATAAATAGCCAGCCATTCATAACAGGTTTCGGTTCGTTTATTACGTCTGCAGATAAGTGCCATCGTAATGGCCGTCTTCTCCTCATCACGCTTTATAGCCTCTTTAATGGCTCTGTCTGCCAGATCACGGTCATTTCCGATCCATGCGGCCACTGCCACAAGACAGGGTGCCAGCCAGTATTTGGGTGTTGAAAGCATCAGCTCCTCAGATACCCTTGATATCGTGGTCTGCTTTACCAGTGCGGCATCTGTTGCCTGAAGCACACCGAGCATGGTGTCCCTGACTACCTTGTAATTGCCGAATTCCGTCTCAATCTCCTGACGAACACGAACCAGCTCTGTCGTTGCTCTCTGAAGTGCGGCCTCCTTCTTCTGCTGCTGCATCATCTTCTGAAACTGCACCTTCAGCTCGACAAGCTCATTGTTCATGTCGTTCATCGCATCACCGAGACCGTTTACCTTGCTTTCAATCCGTCCGGTGACTTCCCCGATTTCATCGACCCTTCTCCTTATGGCCCTTATGGCGCCATTGTCAACCACATCACTCATAAATCTGCTACCTCCCTTTTTATTTTAACTCCCGACCATCCCACCGTACACACTGCCTGAACCCTGTTGCCGGAATCGGGCTTATACCTTCATCGTTCCGAAATCAGCCGCCATTGCGCTGCTTCTTTCCTTTGCAGCCATTCACCCGTCCGAAATCAGCCGCCGGCTGCACTGCTTCTTTCTTTTGCAGCCATTCGCCCGTCCGAAATCAGCCGCCGGCTGCACTGCTTTGACGTTGACTCAAAGCTTTGTATCCTCTGCATATTTCGTCTTGACCTGTGCATAATATGCCGTAAAACGCTGCTTCATTTCCATGAAATTCATGTCATGAATAATGTCTCCGACCGGAACCACATAGTAGTCAAAGAAATACCTGTTTCTCGCCTCAAGATCAAATCTTTTGTTTTTGTAAGGCGAATCCGGATTCTCGGTTATCGCCTTCATAAGCGCATAACACGTCTTCGGAATTCCGCAGTGTCGCGCAAAATCATAGTAAATCTCCCTGTTATACTTAAAGAAATCCATGGAGGTTCTTCTTGAAATAAAGAACGGACACATCCTGTCAACGAAATCACAAAGCTCCTTCTCATCCTCAGCTGACTGCATGTTCACTGCTGCAAAGGTCAGAATCTCCTTTTCAAAATCGATCAGATGTGCGGCCGTAGCTTCGAACATTCTCAGCATATCGCGCACCTCATGATAATCGACATCCTTGATTTCCTCCACCTGCTCAAAAAAATGCTTCAGCGACCCCATCTTTTTGGATACCATTTCATCAAAATATGCCATGATATAGAGTGCCGGAATATTGTCCAGCATGATATTCAGTACATCCTGCGCATACTTGTGGGCATCCTCAAGCTTGCCATCCAGGAAAAACTTCATTGCGTTGTCCTTGGTAATGACAACCTTATCGTTGTTTGCAAAATCATGTCTTGAAAAAGGTTCTTCTTTTCCGCACTGGTAGCAAATCAGAAGTCTGGCCTTTTCGTCAAATTTCACATTTGTGCTTCCGCATCCGTTGCACTTTAATCCTGATATTTCCATATCAACACCTGTTCCTGTACAAAATTTTTATTACCGTCCGCCTGCTTACTCGATTTTTGTGCCGCACTCCAGGCAGAACCTGGCCCCTGCTATAAGCTCCCTGCCGCAGTTCGGACACACAGCCGGTGTACCCAGTTTTCTTCCGCATTCCAGACAGAACTTTGCCCCCGGAATGATCGGCTTGCCGCAATCCGGACATACTGCTGCCGGAACAGCCTCAAATTTGTGTCCGCAGGTCAGACAGAATTTGGCATTTGCCGGATTCACGGTATTGCATTCGGGGCAAACCGTACCCTGACTGTTCTGCGGTGCTGCCTGTACCGGATTCATATTGACCGAACCCATTGTATTCTGTGCCATCTGACCCATAGCGGCTCCGAAGCTTCCCGCAACGCCCATTCCCATTCCGAGTCCCATTCCTGCTCCCATAAATCCGGATGAAGTACCCTCATTTGCGGCCGCGGTACCCATTACGTTGAAGGTCTGCTCCTGCTGATAGGTATAGCCCTCGCGCGCACGCTTTTCAGCCAGTGCCTGCGACTCGATACCCATCATCTCCGCCTCGTACTTCTTGCGTTTGCGGGCCTGCTTCATCTCATTGATCGAACGCAGATCCTCATCAGGTACATTTGTGCTCGCGAACGAAAAATGATCAAGAGTAATTCCGAATTCATCAAAATGTCCTCTGAGTTTATCCTCAAGTGCAAGAGAAAAGTCCTCGAGGTAAGCAGCCATTTTGAGAACACCGATCTGTCGCTCATCCATGGCACGTCCCAAAAGAGTAGGCACGTATTCAAGAATCTTGGCCCGCATATACTTTAACAGATCCTGCTGAGTAAAGTCTGCTACTGTTCCCACCACTCTCTGTAAAAATTTCGCGGCCTGTATCGGAGCAATGCTCAAATCCTCTTTTTCGATATGAACCCCAAAATAGCCGTTCGCTCTCAAATGAACATTGACCTCCTCAATCGGGTCTTCAATCTGAATAGGGCTCTGCGTTCCCCACGGCAGATCGTTTCGTACTGTTGTATTGATAAAATACACGGTACTGTGAAAAGCCGATTCACCGCCCGTAAGCTTATGAACTATATTTCTGAAGGGGGCAAATCTCGAATCACCTGTTTCAAGCCTGATGGTAACAGGTCCGACAAATACCGATACCTGTGCTTCTCCTGCCTCCGCGTCCATCGAATCGCCTTTTGAAAGATGATTTGTAAACACTGCCATCTGTGAAGGACCTACCGTCAGAATCGATCCGTTCGGGAAATCCTCATACTCAAATCTATGAGCCAGAATTTCGGCGCCCTGTATTGTACCCGGCTCCCATTTGATATTGTCTACCGAAAAAGCCCCCAGAATGCCCTTGTGCTGTGCCTCCTTGGGATTATCGCTGCTAAAAAGTGACATAATACAAATACCTCCTTCTTCAAAAACCGCTCTCTCTGCCAATGGGGTCGTTCATTACCGTTTACAAACAGTCCAAGCTTCATTCATAAGCCCTGTCTGTAAACAGTAACCGTTTTCATATTTTTGTAAATCAGCATCGTTTCATGACAGAATGCCGAATATATTTTAATATTACATTATTTCTTTCTATTCGTCAAGCGCATATACAACAAAATACATAACCGTATTATGGATTTTGAATGTTTTAGAATTTCGAGAGTAACTATTCACCATCCGGCCAAAAAATGCATAAAATGCCACAAAATCAGTGGTTCATTAGTCGTCAGCTCTTTTGACGTCGTAATCATTATATATAATATTTCTGCCAAAATACATTTCAAGAATTACGATTAACATATCTTATGTTATTATAAATCCCGCTCCTATCGCAATTCCTATATCCGCGGTTGTCAGAGCCGGGACATCATTTATACGGCTCCGAGGTAAAAACAACAAATGCAGCTACCGAGAGCTGCACCGGAAGGATTACTATGAAAGCTACTCCTCCCTGGGTAACAGCGCACAAAAATACATATTTTACTTGCGCTTTCTCCAGCGAGTGTGCTAATATAGTCTTGTCTAGGGAGTATCTTAGCATACTCTATAAAGGAGCGCGTAGCATTTATGTTATGTGCTTTTTTTATTCAGTTTTAGCTATCGAAGAGAATCAATTCTCTTCTGTAACTCATCTGTTGGAAGTCGCCTTTCCTTATGTTCCAGTAAACTCTCCAAACAGAATTGATAATCTAATTTATTAATATATTCCCCCTCATACAGTCTGTCCAAAAGACCTATGGTTCCGAACACTTCAACGCCTTCTTTCAAAGCAGCTTTTCTCAATGGATTATCCCCGGTTAGTAATGGAATTTCCCTATATTTCGCCACAGCCAGAGCAGTTCTATCATAGCCCGATAATTTAACATATTTCTGTGACAATTCATCTGCATAAAAGAACTCTTCAATTGTCAGAACAACTCCTTTCTTCCAATCTGAACAACCACCTCATAAAATGGCTTTTCATTATTACCAGAATTTTTAATATCACTCAGATAATCAGTTACCCACCTGCTTTTTCGCTTTTGCTTTGAATTATAATCTTCAATAGCCGAAGTAAAGAGCAAAGCATACGCTTCCTTAAGTGTTTGCTGAATATGAAATAAAAAAAT
>JAZLIK010000157.1:0-3845 GCA_045617345.1 Lachnospiraceae bacterium
ATTGTGACATCCTCCTATGCTTGAAATATGGCTTACGACACCAATTTCATTATAGCATAGGAGGATTTTTTATGATATCCTCACCGTTTCCAACTACTCTATTCTCCCCAGCATAGCTGGGGGATTGGGTTTTTCATTCACAGTCGGGTAATAATTAACGCTCACCGGGAACTTGTTTCCGGGCGAGTGGAAATTATTATCCGACTATGGAGGCGTTTTTTATCGGTGCCGCTCAGAATTCGTATCTGATTTTTACTGCTTCAATGAAATAATCTACCAGCGAAATGCAGTTAAAAATACTGCTGATACTGTATTTTGACGCCTCCGCCAGCATTTGTGCGCAGTCACATCCGTTATCCGGAGAAGGTACCGTCGGCATACTTCCGTCAAAAAGGTTATATGCCAGTCTGATTACCTTTCTGTCAGTCTCTCCGAAGGGCTCCATATCCGGGAACACATCCGGGAGCGCATTTTTCTCAAAGTTGTAAAGCCCGTCGACGCTGTTTCTGCAGTTCTCAGTCAGTCCGATAATATACACAAATGCCCTCTGATTGCAGTCAACAGTGCGACATCTGACTATAGTATTCTTGTAAAACCGTTCATGCTCCCCATTCATGAATTTCATTGTTTTTTCCCCCTTTGTCTGTATTCCGCCAGTAACAGATCGGCAAATCTCCCGTAGCTTGAAGTCCCGTCACTTACCCCGTTTGCCTTCAGGTATGCATTGTTAATGTTCTTTCCGGCATTTGACAGCGCCGCCCCGACTTCCGTTTTCCTGAACTGAGTCCAGAACTCATTGTTTGCGGCCAGGTCAGCATTCAGTCCCTTCGGATAAAGCTCCCTTATTGAAAAATACAAATCAGGGTCAGCCTCATAAAGCTTGTTTCCTACGTGGACAAGCGCGGCCGAGTAACCACTGTATATCAGTTCGGGATTATCTGAATTGATGCATGCCAGATATCCCAGATAATTTGCCTCGTCCTCTCTCATAAATCCACTGAGATGAGAAAGCTCGTGGCACATATCAAAACCTTTTGTATAATCCGGCACGCAGAAATTTACGTTCGCTTCCACCGTAAACGGCGAATATACTCCTGATATGCCGAAATATGACATAAACCACGAACCGGCCACAGGCTTCGGATCGGGATAGTACCTGTCCAGAACATCATAAAGCTCACCGATTCGGCTCATTGCGTCCGACGCGGCATCCGCACGTTCCGAAAAGCTCATTTTCGAGGAAAATACCGCTGTTTCGGAAGCGCCCGTGGCACGCCTTGCCTCAACCGTCTTCGTAAGCAGCTCCCTGTACAGACCGGCAAGTTCCTCCACGGTCGCATTTTCTACAGTCAACCCGCTGTATTCCGTAAATTCATATCTGTAATAATTTGTACCGCATCCGATCATGAACCAGAACAAAAGAATTCCGATTGTCAGCAGGATGTCACGAAACATCGACAACAGTCTGAAAATCCTGACAGAGGCTCTGTTGACCTTTACTCTGATAATTCTCACGACACCCAGAATCAGCATTGTCGGAACAAATATAATAAACAGAGTTATCAGCAGCTCTGCAAGCGAAAACGGCAGGATATCGGATATTCTCGAGAAAATCTCTCCGTAAACCCTGTATATTCCTCTTGCAAACACCTTCTCCGCGATATCACGGTTCGATTTTGCCAAAAAATACATAATCACCGCAAGCACCGGCAGAACAAACAGAAAATTTCTTTTTTGAGTAAACAGCTTCCCGAGAATTCCTTTATTCCCGCCTAACGGGCACTTACTGCCATCGTTGTGCCCATTTTGCGTTTTATCGCAGTCTGAAGAGATTCCGCATGAATTATTCAGGCTGTTCTCACTTTTATCATTTTCGGAATTCTTCAAACTGCTCTCCCATTTATCATTTTCGGAATTCTTCAGACTGCTCTCCCTTACGTCATTTATTGTTTTGTCTTTGTCCTTCTTCATACGACACGGCTGTAATCATACCCGCCGAATCCCTTCATCGGTGCGGGAGTAAGTTCAAAATAAACAACTCCGTTTCTCTTTACGTCAAGGGTAAAGCCAACGCCGTCAGCATTTTCAAAGCGTTCTGATTTTACCGCAGGTTTTGCCGCATCACGTAAAAGCTGCGCCTGTTCATCCGTCAGGCTGGTAGGTTCTCCGAGATCGTGCCAGATTTTAAGCGGATTACAGGTGTCCTCATCCACGGTCTTCGTAACCAGTGCAAAATCGCCCTTCAGCTCATCAAACTCAAACGATGTCTGAAGGAGATCGGTACAGCGGTTGTCGTCTGTTGCCGTTCCTTTATTGTTCATCCTGCCGTTTTCATTAATATTCCATGCAACACCTCTGATTGAGCCATCCGCCTCTTTGGTAACTATGCAGTCCTCATTTCTGAAAACGCACTGTCCGGTCAGCTTTTTAAAGAAGCAGAAGGTGTAATACGTGGGCTTCGGAATGCATCTGTTGGCAAGAAGTCCGAAGCCGCCGTGGAAAGGCGCAACCGGAACACCCTGTTCCTCAAAGATATCACCGAATGTCCAATAAGAATAAGAAGCATTGTCGTCACCGAGTCTCGACAGCTGCTGTGCAATATATGCCGCATTCAGGTTTGTATCATGAATAACACATACGGGGCTGTACGAAGTATTGTACTCCGTGATATGAATCGGAAGTCCTCTGTATTTTTCAAAGCTGTCAATAATTTCCCTGGTTGAGTGAAGATTTGCCAGCTTCTCCTCTCCCACCTCCAAAGCAGCATATTCACAGTGTGCTACACGCTCGTGGGACAGTGTTGTATAGTGATGTCGTGTTATGAAATCGATTGCAAGTCCTTTGTCATTACAAAAGGTCATAAATTCCCTGATCCAGTGCTCGTCATTTACTCCGCAGATAGCGGGGCCTCCGATTTTGAAACGCGAATCAAATTTCTTGACCGCATTAAAGGTGTATTCAAACAGTTTAAAATACTCCTGCATGTCTGCACCCTTCCAGAAGCCCGGAAGATTCGGCTCATTCCAGACCTCAATCGGCCATGTTACAACCTCATCGTCACCGTATCTTTCCTTCAGGTGTGCAAGTGTCGCCGTAACCAGATTGCACCACGCATCATAAGACTTGGGAGGTGTGGTATTTCCTCTCCAATAGAAAATAGCCTGTTCTCCGCTTGCCAGTTTTTTGGGCATAAAGCCAAGTTCGATAAACGGCTTCAGTCCTACACTTTTGTAGTTGTCCATTACAAGATCGAGATACGTGAAATTGTATTCCGTAATTGTTTCACCGTTAACTTCATATTCATGATAAATCGACATATCCTCGGCAAACAGACCATGTCCTCTGATATGCTTAAAACCGATATCCTCCTGTACCTTCTTCAGCTGATTCATATACTCCTGCTGAAGTGCGAGTCCCATTCTTCCCGTTCCGATACAGAAATCCATGTTGTTTGCAAACCCGATTTTGTCATTAAGATTAATTTTTGCCACTTTTATATCCTCCTTAAAAAACTTAATTTTTACAAATTCTGTATTTTGGAGAACTGTTCAAAGTATGTCCCCCAAATGTACATCCCCGCGTAACATTTCCCCCATAGGATTCAGTCCCCTATAAAGCGTCGCGTCAGCGACAAATTACCGCTGCAAAAGCGTGCGCATCCCCGCGGAGCGTTTTTTACTTTATAGGACGTAATTTCCTATAAAGCAAGAAATAGGCTTCGCCTATTCAACTCCCCCATCCCCTCAATCTTTGAGGGGAGAGGCTTGCTTTTTGCTCTACTTTCCCTCATAATAGTCTTATGAATATCCTGCAAAAAATCTTTAGTGACTATTTTGAAGAAATTA
>JAZLIK010000158.1:0-2151 GCA_045617345.1 Lachnospiraceae bacterium
TTTATAGTCCATATGTCTCCTCTTCTGTGCATTTAGCACCTTGCACTACCAGTTAGTACTGTAAGGATACCAACTCAGCATGACACATTACGTCTATGTAAAAAACAAATCATGACAATTTTCACGTCCGATATTTCCCGACATTTCGCCCGGTTATTTCGTTTTCAATGAATCAGATTCATTATTTAGGGACAACTTGTCCCTATTTTTGTACGTACACTTTTCTCCCGCCCAAAAAGAAAGTCGGCTCAGCATTTCTGCCGTCCGACTTCCGTTGACTCATATTCGCTTCGGTTCCCGCTCCAATCAAACCGCATTAACCAACATTCCCATCAGGAACCTTCGCTTCTGTTTCCCTTAGAACACCCCTTCTTTGAGTTCCACCTTCTTAAACTCCTCATGTTTTCTCATTTCCGTTATTTCCGCGTAAATGTCCATCGTGGTTTCAATGTCCTTATGTCCCATAATAGACTGAATTACTTTGAGATCATCCGTCTGCTCACAGAGTCTGGTGCAGAATGTATGACGGAATATATGGCAGGAGAAATACGGAAGGATTACCGGCTTACGCTTCTCACGTTTCGCCTTCAAAAGCTCGTCGGCATTATGGTCACCGACTACACGCTTGATTGTGCGGTTAATTGTCTGCGGGTTATGAACTTCGTGATTGCGGTTAGTAAATATAAAGTTCTTCAATCCATCAATCTCACTTCTGTTTTTGCCGTTTTTCTTCTGTGCAGTCTTTTCAGCAACAAACGCATCATATACAGTCGGCAGCATCGGGATTATTCGGGTTCCGGCATCTGTTTTAGGAAGCGAAGCATGCATAACGCTCTTCCTTGTCTCTGCGCCTTCCTCAGCATAATATACCAGGCTGTGATTTACGTTGATTTCCTTCTTTTCAAGGTCGATATCTTCCCAACGGAGTCCGACAACCTCACCGACACGCATTCCGGTTCCAAGCATTACAGTAAAAAGCGGAATCCAGTGATTGTATTTTTCTTTTTCCTCAAGATAATTCATAAAGGATCTCTGCTGCTCAATAGTCAGGGCATGTCTGACACCATGATTTCTGCCCGGCTTTTCGAATGCCACAGTTATCGCTCCGTCAGTCGGATTGCCGGAAATAATGCCATCCCTCACGCCCATCTCAAACACCGGATGAAGAATCGTATGAATACCTTTTATCGTGTTCAGAAGAAGCTTCTTTTCGTCCCTGAGATACTGGTAATAGAATACAATATCCGAAAACTTCAGTTCCGAAACCTTTCTGTCACCCAAAACCGATTTCACGTACTTCTTGTAAACGTATTTGTAATTCTCTATCGTTCTTGACCGTAAATCCGGCTTATTGGAAATGTATCTGTCAAAAAGGAAATTGAGAGTTGCCTCACCGGCCAGATAAGTATCAATTCCATCAAGGACATCCCGCTGATGCTCCTTTTCCTTCTGTCTCAATTCCTCCAGCGTCGGAGCGTAAACAAACTTACGCTTGCCCGCCGTATCCGTGTAGCAGAAAGCATACGAACCATTCTTTCTCTGACACTCTCCTGTATAAAGAACTCTCCCCTTGTCATCCTTCTTTGAACCTGCCATAATCAAATCCTCGCTTTCTAAAATATATCAACCATTTCCGCCAGCTTACTCATTGCTTCTGCCTTTCTGCTCTCAGAAACCTCTGCGTAAACATCCATTGTTGTAGTAATGTTCTTATGTCCCATAACCGACTGAACCACCTTTGCATTTGACTCATTTTCAACAAGTCTCGTACAAAAAGTATGTCTCAGATGATGGCACGAAAAATCAGGTAAAAGCACCGGCTTTCTCTTTTCCTTCTTGGCATTTGCCGTTTCTTCCATGTTGCAGTACTTAATGACTCTCTTAATCGCGTCATTCACCTGCTGCGGTCTGAGTACCGTTCCGGCATCTGACAAAAAAATACAATCCTTCATTCCGTCAATCTCTTCACTTACAAGTCCTTTTTCATTCTGAACTGCCTTTATTTCCTCGAATGCCTCTATTACCTGTGGAAACATCGGAATGATTCTTACACCGGCTGCAGTTTTCGGAAGCGATACAACAAGCCTGCATGCTCTCGTACATGTTTCCTCATCCTGCGGATAATACTCAAGACTGTGATTAATGCTTATC
>JAZLIK010000159.1:0-3487 GCA_045617345.1 Lachnospiraceae bacterium
ACTAATGAATAAATGTATTATTAACGACAGAAGTGTATCACTAATGAATAAATGTATTTTAACAGCAGAAGTGTATCACTAATGAATAAATGTATTTTAAACGACAGAAAGTATCATTAGTGAATAAAATATATTATTAACAAATGTATTTTAGCGATAGAAATCAATCAGTAAATATTAATGCAGAAAACGGAGTATTTATGGGTAAGCTTGACGGATTGGCACCTGAAAAGGTGTTTAAGTATTTTGAACTGTTATCATCGGTACCTCACGGTTCGGGAAATACGAAAGCAATAAGTGATTTATGTGTGGAGTTTGCGAAAACACATGGATTAAGATACGTGCAGGATGATGTAAATAATGTGGTGATATATGCACCGGCATCGGAAAATATGGGGAATACGGAGACCGTTATTCTTCAGGGTCATCTTGACATGGTATGTGCCAAGACTTATGAATCTGACATTGATATGTCGAGAGAACCCATAAGTATTTACAGGGACGGAGATTTTTTGAAGGCGCAAAATACATCGCTTGGCGGGGACAATTGTATAGCCGTGGCTATGATTCTGGCACTTCTTGATTCGCCTGAAATATCGCATCCTGCCATAGAAGCGGTCTTTACCATAGATGAAGAGGTGGGACTTATCGGTGCTTCGGCTCTTGAAGGAGGGCTGTTGAGCGGTAAATATCTCATTAATATTGACAGTGAAGAGGAAGGCGTATTTACCTGCGGGTGCGCGGGCGGTGTGCGGGTAAACGGAAATGTTCCCGTTCGCAGAGAACCTATCGACTACGATAGTGCCTGTTCGGTGTTTGATATTGAGATTGGCGGACTTCTTGGCGGTCATTCAGGCTGTGACATTGATAAAGGCAGAGCCAATGCCAATCATCTGATGGGGCGAATGCTGTTTTCAATATCAAGAGAAATTGATTTACATCTACTGGAATTTGAAGGCGGTCAGTTTGACAATGTTATCACAGCTGTCAGTAGAGCGAAGGTTGCGGTAAATGCAGCTGATTCGGAAAAATTTGAGATATCAGTCAGAAATTATGAACGTGCCTTTAAAAATGAATTGTCCGGATGTGATGCGGGGGTATATTTGACGCTTATCTGTGAATCGGTATGTACGGAGAATGAGTTATGTGAAAACGCAAACATACACGAAGCATTAAAAAATGATTTTATGGGAACTGCCTTACAGAATATACAGGCAGAGAAAGATGTAAGCAGTTCAGCTTCGGGTATATCGGCAGTGATACCTGAAGACAGCCGACGGATACTTGCACTTGTTGCAATAATGCCTCAGGGAGTGCGTGAAATGAGTGCAGACCTGAAGGGGCTGGTCCAGACTTCACTGAATCTCGGCGTGACAGAGCTGAAGAATACGGAATTCTGTTTCAGCAGTCTGGTGAGGTCTTCGATTGCTTCTCAAAAGGAAGAGCTTGTCTTAATACTGACGGAGCTGACGGAAAGCTGCGGCGGACGCGTTTCACTTTCGGGAGCTTATCCGGGATGGAAATTTAATTCAAAATCAGGGCTTCTTGAGTTATGCAGAAAGTGCTATATTGAACTGACAGGCACAGAGCCTGTTATTACAGCGACTCACGGAGGACTTGAGTGTGGGCTTTTTACCGAAAAGGTTGAAGGAATTGAATGTATTTCCATAGGACCGAATCTGTATGATGTTCATTCGGTCAGAGAAAGGCTTTCAATTTCCTCGACGGAAAGAGTATGGGCATTTTTAAAGAAAGTTATGGAAGAGTGGGTATCACTGGTTTAAAAATGAATTTTGGACAGGAATCGAGAACGGTAAAACGACGCTGACCGGGAAAAGTCGGGATTTATGAACGGATTTTGAACCGGCTGTGAACAGGAACATGAGGTGACAAATTATGAAGTGGACTAAGATAATATTTGAAACTACAACAGGAGCAGAGGATCTTGTAAGCGCAATTCTGAATGAAATGGGAATTCAGGGAATTGCGATTGAAGATAAAATTCAGCTGTCACAGGAAGATAAGGAGAAAATGTTTATTGACATACTTCCGGAGCTTCCGCCTGATGACGGTGTAGCGGAGATTACTTTCTATGCGGATGCTGAAACCGATATTGAGGAATTGAAAAAAAATCTCCTTGAAAATCTGTCAATGTACGAGGATGAATATGATTTTGGCAGCAAATCCTTTGAAATATCGACAACCGATGACGGTGACTGGATGACAAAATGGAAAGAATATTTCAAACCATTCAGAATTGATGATGAAATCATAATCAAACCTACGTGGGAAAAGCTTGACGATGTCAAACCAAATGAAACTGTAATAGAAATCGATCCCGGAACCGCATTCGGAACAGGAACACATGAGACGACGAAGCTGTGTATTCTGAATCTGAAAAAATACATGAAAAAAAATGATTTGCTTCTGGATGTGGGATGCGGAAGCGGAATACTTACTATAGCCGGCATGAAGCTCGGTGCAAAGCTTGCAGCCGGTATAGATGTGGATGATAATGCATCAAGAATATCTGTTGAAAACAGTATTATCAATCATATACCAGCAACCTATGCGGATATAGATTTACTGCTTCCGGGACGTGAGGAAGCAGCCAAAGCCAATGTGCATGTGGATGCCAGCTATACTTTTGAGTTTCCGGGCAAACATCGGTCGGATACCAACAGAAACGAAGGTATAAATGGTGGTTACAGCACTGTTGAAAAAACGGAAACCGAAGCAGACGGTTTGTGCGGTGAAAATGCAGAAAAGGCTGTTGGTGGAAAGACTTGTGCAGAAACGTATGCTGCAGTAAAGTACAATGTTGAAAAGCCTGATGTTGAAAACTGCGCGGCAGAAGTTGAATCAGGAATATCAAAAAACGATTCCGGTGAATATATCTGCACTCCGAAGGAAGGATCGATTGTATTCATGACCGGAAATGTTATTGACGATGCGGAACTGCGCAGATTCATCGGTCTTGAAAGATATGATGTTGTGGTAGCAAACATTCTGGCAGACATTATTATTCCTTTATCCGCGGTAGCAGGTGAGTTCATGAATCCCGGAGCAATATTCATCAGTTCAGGGATTATTGCCGAAAAGGAAAAGGCTGTAACTGACGCGGTGATTGCGAACGGTTTTGAAATTTTGGAAGTTACCCACATGAATGAATGGGTATCTGTAGTGGCAAGAAAACCGGTGGGTATATGCTGATACAGTTGCCTTCATTTGGCTGAGCAAATGAAAGCGTTCCGGACAGACTGTGAAAGTAACATATGAATTACCGTAATGTAAAAATGTGAATTATATGAAAGCAGAAAGATAACCCACTGCCTTTAGACGGTGGGTACAAGTTTTGTCAGGTGCGGGGTACAATCCCTGTACCTGACAGCTGCGAAGCAGCCTGCTTTTAACGAGCAACAAGCGAAGCAGTTGCGAGTCTTGAAAGACTTTGTGTTAGAATTTCGGAGGATGATATGTACCATTT
>JAZLIK010000160.1:0-2366 GCA_045617345.1 Lachnospiraceae bacterium
TGGATATGACACCCCGTACGGATAATGAAACACAAAAGGTTTATCATCCGCAGGTATTGAATATAGATTTTGATGCTTTAAAGGCTCAAGCACCCAATAGTTCAATTAAAGAACTACATAGCTATTTTGAATCCAAACAGCCGACCTTTGAAAATTCTTATACCGGCTTATTCAAGGATAAAAACCTGATTTTTATCACTTTGGAGAGTTTCTCATGCAAAGTCATTGATCCGGAATTTACCCCTACTCTTTATAAAATGTATACTGAGGGATTCTGCTTTGATAACTTCTACGCTTCGGCATGGGGTGGAAGTACCGCTACAGGGGAATATTCCAATATGACCGGAAACTTCTATAATTCAGCCAACTGCCTGACGATGTCTTCCGACACGCTGACCTATTCCGCATTGGGCAATATGTTCCGTTCTGCCGGATATGATACCTACGCTTATCATAACCATACCTACACATATTACGGACGAAATAAATCCCACCCTAATTTCGGTTATAATTTCAAAGGTATCGGAAACGGTTTGAAATCTATCGGAAATGCTTGGCCAAATTCTGACCGGGAGATGTCCCAGACAACCGCAAGTGAATATATCACCCCCTATCTCAGCAGCGGCAGGCAAAAACCGTTCCATACCTACTATCTGTCGGTCAGCGGACACGGCAATTATGATTGGGACAGTAACGATATGAGCAAACGCCACCGGGATGATCTGCCTGCAAAATACGACAGTTACAGCGACGGTGTACGGGCTTATCTGGCTTGCCAGTATGAAGCGGAACTGATGCTGCAGGATCTGGTTAAGCAGTTAGATCGGGCGGGAATTTTGAACGATACGGTTTTTGCAATCTGTTGTGACCATTACCCCTATGGTTTGACCGATTCGGAGTTATCCGAGTTGTACGGTTTGAATCAGAGTAATCTGAGAAATAATCCGGAGTTGTACCGGAATGCGTTTATTCTCTGGAGCGAAAGCATGGAAAAGCCGGTCAGGGTAACGGCTCCCTGCTCGAGCATCGATATCGCACCGACACTTTACAATCTGTTTGGACTTTCATATGATTCCCGCTTGATCAGCGGCAAGGATATTCTTTCCGACACCGAACATATCGCTATTCTGAATACCGAAAGCACCTATTGGAACTGGATTAGCGATAAAGGAATTTACCGTCCTTCTTCTAATGAATTCACACTTGCTCCGGGTGTTACGATGAGTAAAGATGAACAGGATAAATATGTTAACATTACTAATAAAAAGATATTAGGCACCCGCGATGTCGCTTTCTTGATTTTGGAAAAAGACTACTATAGGTATGTCTTTCAAACATACCAATGAAATACAAACCACCGGAAAACACCGGCCGCAATATAAGTGCAATTATTTCGTACAGATTGACGGTGTGGATTATATGACGGAATGCCATATTGATAATATTCTTATTCAGAGGTGTTGCATATGCGAATTATTTTGAAATACTGTAAAAGTATCATAAAAAGCAACAAAGGCTTTTCTATAGGACTGTTACTGCTTTTTATGGCATTAACTTTTTCTATATGCAGTCTGCAAACGGTTACATCTTCGGTACGTGCATCTGTTGATAAATTTAACAACGATTATCATGCTCCTGATGCATGGTTCGTAACAAAACCTGTAGCGAACATGGAAAAATTGCATCTTGAAAACATAGAGAATATTGAAGCCGCTGAATCCGGCCTCGTTTGCGATGTAAAGTGCATAACAGACCGAGATGATGTACTTTCGCTCAGAGCATTCAGTATTCAGGATAACGGATTCAGAAAATTTTATAAATCTGAAATTGCCGAAGTTCCGGAAGGAATGCCGAGAGTGTGGATAACACGTTATTTTGCAAAGAATAACGGCATCAAAGCCGGGGACATTCTTAAAATCAAATCCGGTAAAGAGTATAAAGACTTTTATATTGAAGCGATCGTTTCCCTGCCGGAAGCGGAGGTCTGTGTTCGGGACAGTATTTCATGGTACGGCTATTCGGACTTTTGTTACATATATATGGACAAGACGGAGCTGGAGACGGTTTTCACAGAATCACAGCAGTATTCTACTCAGACATACGCACAGGCGGCAGGAGAATACGAATTCAAAAAGAATATGTTCCTTGAAGGAGATATTTCGAATTTTCTTTCATTCCGTTTCAAGGAAGGACTCACCGAAGAAGAACGGCAGGATACCTTTGACGAGATCCGTTTGTCACTGAATGGCATCGGGGAATCGGGGGAACTGTTTGAAACCTCCGTCATGAATAAGGAATTTCAGGATGGAATTGACAGAACGCAAAATATATGCGATGTGCTCCCCGGCTTGATTTATATCATAGGA
>JAZLIK010000161.1:0-3771 GCA_045617345.1 Lachnospiraceae bacterium
TTTCCTTCCGGGCCGGTTTCCGTAACCGTCACAACACCTACATCCACCTGATAACCGCGAACAATTAATTCGTTGTATATAATGTTTTCCATTATGTGCGGCTCTTCCTGCTGACGTAATCCCAGACGTACATTACGAAGTCCGATATCCGTACAGTAATATTTTGACGGATATTCAAAATACCGCTTCCCTTTCACATCATAGCGTTCCGCTTTGGAAAACAGAAAACTGTCCGTAAGATACCCAAGATAACTGCTTATTGTTTCCGAATCAGTATTCTCGGTTTTATTACTGTTTACCGTCCTGGCAATTTTACTTGCGTTTGTAAGAGACCCGACAGAAGAGCAAAGACTTGTAGTAAGCTCGCGCAGAACTGCCGGCAGAGTAATTGTATAGCGCTCTTCAATATCCTTAAAATATATTTCTTCGAACAGTTCGTTCAGATAATCATATTTTTCATTATCAGAGTCCAGTTGAAGAAGATACGGCATCCCTCCGTATGTCATGTATTCATCATATGCAGCCATTTTATCCATGTTGGAGACGTCATAGAATTCGCTGAAGGATAGTGGGTAAATGTGCACGACATCACCCCTCCCCCGGAATTCAGTCATTACATCCCGGGAAAGCAGCTTCGAGTTGCTTCCTGTTACATAAACATCTACATTCTTAAGATGGAGCAGCCCGTTCAGTACGCTGTAAAGGCGCGGCGGAATCTCCCTGTCAAGAAGTTCTTCCCTGGAAATGGCGTACTGTATCTCGTCTAACAACAAATAATACTTTTGTTCTTTATCGGCAGTCAATTCACGTACATACTGCGACAAAACATCCGGTGATCTGAATGCAGTATTTTTATCGTCATCAAGCGCAATACAAATTATGTTGTCTTCGCGCACGCCCTCTTCCATAAGATGTGCTCTGAATATCTCGAACAGTAAAGTGCTTTTCCCGCAGCGCCGAATACCGGTGATAATTTTGATCCTGTTATTCCATTTTTTTCTGATAAGCTGGTTCAGGTATCTTTCACGTTTTATCATATATTCTCCGATATCATGTCGACATGTTGACTTAATTCCGATTCGATAATACCGTTTTCCTTATGAGAAGTCAATGGTGATGTTGCTGTTTATGAAAAAATCAGGCAGACAGAGAGGCAGACAGAGGGACGGTTCTTCCGTCCGTGTTTTTCCCTCTGTCTGCCTGTCTGCCCTCTGTCTGCTCCCCCTGTCTGCCCACCCTTGCGCTTGCGATTTGCCGCGATAGAACTGATCGACGAGGCAGAAATTCTTGACATGTAACGCAAACAGCGTTACAATCACAAAAAAGAAGCGAAGAGGAGAAATAGCATGGAAAAAACAGCCACACTTAATTTGCGGATAACCCCCGAATTGAAATCAGACGCTGAAAGTATTCTCACCAGGCTTGGCATACCCATGTCAACAGCGGTTGATATGTTTCTGAACCAGGTAGTTCTGACGGGCGGAATTCCATTCCCGGTAACATTAACGAATCCCATGTCGACAGTCGACATCTCTCAGATGACAGAAGCCCAGTTTCATGCAAAATTGAAGAGGGGCTATGCGTCGTATAAACAGGGAAAGGTTTATACCGCAGAGGAAGCTTTTAATAGTTTCAGGGAGAAACATAAGTAATGGGGCAGTATGAAGTTTGCATCACGGATGAAGCTCTTTCTGATATGGAAAGCATTTATGACTACATAGCATATTCACTGCAGTCTCCTGAAAACGCAAAAGGGCAATATGATCGGATAGCGAATGCTATTCTTGCATTAGAAACCTTTCCGAAAAGATTTCCATTGTTTGATTTTGAGCCGGAAAAAAGCTGGGGACTCAGAAAGATGAATGTAGACAATTATCTGGTCTGTTACATAGTTGATGACGACAGGGTTACTGTTACGGATGTTCTCTATGGGGCATCTGATGTAAATGGGCGCCTTGAAGACAGGCATGCATAAAGACAGCCCCGCAAGCAAGACAGAGGCAACAAGACAGAGGGATGCTTCTCGCTGACCCCCAAGTCTGATTGACAGCGGCTGACTATTTCACTGTTTTTTTATACACTTCATGTCGCATATGGTGTATAATAAACAAGAATATTCAGCGGTGTCTGCTCCGGCGGCTGCCGCGGCAGGTATCACATAAGGATCCATAAGGAGGTATATGATGAAGAAACGTATGATGGCGATGCTGATGACAGCCATTCTGGTCATCGCATCTGTTCCGTTCACAGCCTTTGCCGAAGAGACACCGGCTGAAGTACTGGGCGGAGAAGTAATGGAAGCCGCGGCAGCGGCGGCGGAGGCAGTGGAAGCCAAGGAAGCCGCAGAAGAGCCGGCAGCAGCAGAAGCATCTGCAGAGACCGAAAAGGTCGAGGCGGAAGTAACCGAAGCAAACCTCGTAGGAACAACGGAAGAAGAAATAGAGGTAGAGACTTGGGCACAGCTTCAGGAGGCAATCAATAGCGCTAATACACCGATAACTATTACACTTGCAAACGACGTGACAGCTGGAAAAACAGATAAAGCAATTACTATTAACGGCGATAAGAATATCACTCTTAATCTTAACGGTCACACGCTTGATCGAGGGCTGAAAGGAAAGGATAGTGTCAATAAAGGCTATGTAATCAATTTATCTGGTGGGAAGCTTACGATCAGGGACTCCTTTGATGGAGAAACCGGAACAATAACCGGGGGAAATAATTCCTCGAGTTACGGCGGTGCCATTTGTGTCTATCCATGGACGAGCCTGATACTGGAAAGCGGCACGATCACCGGGAATGAAGTAAACCTGGGCGGCGGGGTATATGTTTATGAAGACGGCAACTTTACGATGACAGGCGGCACGATTACCAAAAATAGCGCAGGGAACTACGGCGGCGGCGTGTTTGTATCCGGAGGCGGTCACTTTACGATGACAGGCGGTGAGATCTCCGAAAACACCAAAGGCGGCGTAATTGTGGATTCTGTAGGCGTAGAAATTGTTAAGGATGGAGTTTTTACAATGACAGGCGGCGAGGTCATCGATAATGAAGACTACGGAGTGAATATTTCTGGAAAAATGACAGTCGGCGGTACCGCAAAAGTCACCGGAAACTTTGAAATCAAAGGAGAGACTAAAAAGAAAAATAACGTTTATCTGTCAAACAGCCGAAAAATTACCATCGGTACCGATGAGGATAAACCGAAAGCTAAAATGCACATTGGTGTGACAACAAATACCGAACCGACAGAAAGAACGCCTGTTGTATTCACCGAAAACGGAACGGCGGAGGATGTAGAATATTTCGAGGCCGATAATGCAGAGTACGAGGTTGAGTTCGAAAATGGAAAACTGCAGCTGGTAAAAAGTACACCAAGCGGCGAGGGATGGTCGCTGGATGATGAGGGGGTCCTTACCATTTTCGGAACGGTTACGTATGAAGATATTGATTCACCTTTTTATAGCAACAAATCGATTAAAACTGTGAAAACCGAGCAGGGAGCAAAGATTAATAACTGCAATTCGCTCTTTTACAAATGTGAAAATCTTGTATCTGCCGATCTGAGCAATCTTGATACATCGGATGTTACAGATATGCAGAGTATGTTTGCGATGTGCAGCGCTCTCAAAAAAATTGATCTGAGTAAGTTTGATACTTCAAATATAATCGATATGTCATTCATGTTCAATGAATGCGAAGCTCTTCAGGAACTTGACCTGAGTGACTTTAATACTTCAAATGTCGAGGGTATGACGAGCATGTTTAAGA
>JAZLIK010000162.1:0-45196 GCA_045617345.1 Lachnospiraceae bacterium
TGTTTGAGACGCCGAGCACTGTATGTACACCGTATTTTTCATGAATTTCCCTGAGCGCGCGAAGCGTTATCAGACCGTTTTCATCGCCGGTGCTTACAGCCATGGTCAGTGTATCAAAAATCAGGTCCTTTTTTGCAATGCCGTATGAGGCAGCGGTTTTGATTATCTTAGCGGCTATTTCCACGCGTTCATCGACAGTTTCGGGAATTCCGCGTTCGTCAAGAGTGAGACAGACTACGGCCGCTCCGTATTTTTTGGCAATCGGGAATACTGCGGCCATGCATTCCTCTTTGCCGTTAACGCTGTTGAGAAGCGGCTTGCCGTTGTAAATCCGAAGAGCTCTCTCCATCGTGGCGGGGTCTGATGTGTCTATCTGCAGAGGAAGGTCGCTGATAGCCGAAATGCCTGTGATGACACGCTCCATCATTGAGCATTCGTCAATTTCCGGAAGACCGACGTTGACATCGAGAATATCCGAGCCTGCATTTTCTTCCTTAAGGGCTTCATTTAAAATGTAATTGATATCGTTGTCGCGGAGAGCCTGCTTGAAGGCTTTTTTACCTGTAGGATTTATTCGCTCACCGATCAGAAGCGGACGTTCGCCGAAACGCACATCATGTGAGTAAGACGAAATGACTGTCAGGTTTTTATCGGTGATGGGCTTTGGAGCCATCTTTTTGCAGTATTCGGTTTCAAGTCTGATGTATTCGGGTGAGGTTCCGCAGCAGCCGCCGATGACACAGGCACCGTTTTCGACAAGCTTAACAACGTCCCCGGCGAAGGTTTTGCTGTCTACATCAAAATATGTTTTACCGTCGCGAACCTTCGGAAGACCTGCATTGGGCTGACAGAGAATGGGCACGGAACAGCATTCGGCCAGTTCGGGAAGAAATTTTAAAAACTGTTCGGGGCCGAAGCCGCAGTTCATACCGATACAGTCGACTCCGAGGCCTTCAAGCATGGCAGCAGCCGAGGCAATGCTTCCGCCTGTGAGCAGACGGCCGTTTTCATCGGGAGCCATTGATACGAATACAGGCAGCGAAGAAACCTCGTGAGCGGCTATGACGCCGGCTTTCATTTCATAGTTGTCGGTAAAGGTCTCGAGAAGAATGATATCGGCGCCGGCCCTGTCTCCGGCAAGGATTATCTCTTTAAAGGCTTCGACTGCCTCGTCAAAGTCAAGTGTTCCGACGGGTTTCAGCAGCTTGCCCAGTGAGCCGATGTCGAGCGCTGTATAGAAGCTGTCAATCGGGCGTGAGACTGAAGCCGCATATTCGCGAATGGCGCGTTTGGCATTTGCTATTCCCTCTGTAACCAGCTTCTCGACACCGTATTCACAGTGCTCCAGCTTGTATCTGTTGCAACCGAAGGTATTTGCCGTAATGATGTCGGAACCGGCTTTCAGGTATGACATATGAATATCTACAATATCGTCGGGGTGCAGTATGTTCCAGGTCTCCGGAATTTCGCCTCCTTTAAGTCCCTTTGACTGGAGCAGTGTGCCCATGGCACCGTCTGCGATAAGTATTTCTTTTCCTAATCTTTCCTTGATGTTCATTTCAAGCCTCCGTAATATTGTTGATACCTGATTTTTATATTCACAGTCTGTTCAAAATATTTTCAGTAACGTTTTTTTACTTTACGACGGGATACCTATAACGGCCGTGATACTTTTGGAAGGTGTCATGAGCAGTCCGTCGTCAAGAGTAATTCCGAGTGAGCGACGCATATTCAGCAGTCGTTCGAATATAAGCTGGTTTTCAAGCGCCAGGTCTCCGTAACCCGGGCTGAATCGGTTCTTAAGCTTCCCGTATTCACTTTCAAGTCTGCGACATTCATCGTCTGCAAAGGCTTCTATTGCGGCGGCACCCACGGCCTGCGCAACGGCGGCTCTTGTCAGTGAAGTGATTTCAAGACGTCTGATCAGTCGGTCGGTCTCGGGCCCGAGTGTTGCGGCAAAAAGAATTATTCTGTCGCAGCCGGTCAGATGACGCGCGAGCGCACGACTTTCGAATACCTCGTAATCGGTGTGAGTCGAAGCGGGAGAGACATCAAAGCTGACCGCATTATTAGCAATTTCGCAGGGAAATACCCGCGATGCCGATTTAGGCGTGCATACGGAATTTACCTGCGAACTGATTTCGTTTATTATTCTGTCGGTATCAGGATCGTGCTCCATTTTATGATTGTGAATAAATCCCAGATACCTGTAGACTTCATTGATATCAATTATCATAAAAATCTCCGCTTACGCTTTATTTACGCGGTGCTATGTCAGAGAGATTTTTGAATATAGCTCCGGCAATTTCTGGATGGTTCATGGTGTAGATGTGAACGTTGTTTACGCCGTTGGCGAACAGATCGATAATCTGCTCGGTGGCATAGGCAATCCCGGCCTGTTTCATAGCTTCGGGCTTGTCACCGAATTTATCCACTATCATCTTAAAGCGTGGAGGAACCAGGTTGCCCGAAAGAGAGATGATTCGTGCAATCTGTGAAGCATTCGTGACCGGCATGATACCGGCGTCAATTGGTACGTCGACACCTTTTTTCAGAAGCTTATACATGTAATTGTACAGGATGTTGTTATCAAAGAACATCTGGGTAATCAGAAAATCGCAGCCTGCTTCAACCTTGAGCTTCGTAAATTCAATGTCGGCATCAACACTTTTTGATTCGGGATGTCCTTCGGGGTAGCAGGCTCCGGCGATGCAGAAGTCACCGATTGATTTGATTTCGGCCATCAGGTCGCAAGCATGTCTGAAATCCCTGGAGGGTTCGAAACCGCTGTCTGCCGGGATATCTCCGCGGAGAGCGAGAATGTTCTCGATTCCGTGATCCCTGTATGCTTTAACCATGCTGTCTACCGTATCGCGGTCCGAAGAAACGCAGGTGAGATGTCCGAGCGCGGGAACACCGCATTTGTTCTGGATTTCATCAACCAGGTCGACGGTATATTTGCTGGTGCCGCCGGTAGCTCCGTATGTAACGCTCATGTAATCGGGCTTAAATTCTGCGGTTTCCTTTACAACCTTTCTGGCGGCTTCGATATTTTCCCATTTTTTTGGGGGAAAGAGCTCACAACTGATGTGCGGCTCGTCATTTTTCAGTAAATCTATAATTTTCATAATATGTGCCTTCTTTCTTATGTTTCTGAATACGGTGTCAAAGGACACCTGTTGATACTTGTGCTTTTGGTTACTTCGCTTCCTGGCAAAAAACATTCATAAAGCGCGCCACAAAATAAGTGGCTCATTCGTTTCATGTGTTTTGTCCAGCCTCCAACATATAGCCATTAAGACAATTATTTTACAAGCAAGCTTGCAGTAATTGTCTTATAGCTATGTGGTGAATAGTAACTTTTGTCACAAAACTTTCACTTTCCGATGCTTGCGAGAAGATTAAGAGTATTGTATAATAAATCAGTACTTATTTCAATAGCAAAAATTGAGCGGGCTGTGAATGGTAACTGCGATAAGTTACCTGACAGCATCAGGTCAATTTGCTGTTCGAACCGGGAGGAACCGATGTCACAGCGGGGGATTACAGCACGTCGGATATGGTATACCGTGCTTTTTATTATATATATGGCTATACTTGTGTATATGCTGTTTTTAAGCGATATGTTCGGGAGAAGATATCTTGCGGAGACTTACAGATACAATCTTGTCCCGTTTAAGGAGATTAAAAATTTTCGAAAGCTTGTGGGTGGAAGCCTGAACTACCTTTATGTTCTGAATGTACTTGGAAATATTGGCATTTTTGCTCCTTATGGTTTTCTGGTGGCGGGTATGCTGCGGAAAAGACACGGGCTGGCGGTCCTTTTCGGATTTCTGTTCAGTCTGACTGCCGAGACGATTCAGTTGCTCTGTCATGTCGGCGTATTCGATGTGGATGACATAATTCTGAATACTTTAGGTGCATTTGCCGGATTTATATTTTGGAAAATTATCAGTGGATTAAGGAAAAAGCATTATGAAAAAAAACGATGTTAAATTTAAGGGACCCGGCGCGACCGGACGTGCGAAGGCAGCGCTTATTACGGGATGTGCGGCATTGGCGGCTTTTCTGTTTCTGATTCTTTATTCGGGACTCAAAAAAGATACTCCGAAGCTGTTTGCCGTTGTGGCCGTGCTTGCACTCATTATGAGCTTTATCGGCTTTGTTGTTTCGATTAAATGTACGAAAGAGGACAACAACTATACGCTTCCGTTTGCGGGTACAATTGTGAACGGGGTGGCTCTGCTGATTTATATATTCACATATGTTATGGGAATTGTGTGATTCGCGGAAAGGGAAAAATGAGACATATTAAATCAAGAATTATTGCCGTGCTGATGGCGGCGCTTTTGGCAGTACCCGCGGTAAATACTTTGGATGCTGAAGCGGCCACATCATGCAGCGGACAGATAAATGCAACCGAGTTGTATCTGCGTCAGGGACCCGGTACGCAGTTTGACCGGGTGGAGACATCGGGCGGACCTGTACTTCTGACAAGAGACATGGAGGTTAAGGTATACGGAGAGACGGACGGGTGGTATCTGATTTCGGTCGGCATTGACGGCGAAAGAGCCATCGGTTATTCGTCTGCACAGTTTATTGCTGCGGAGCAGAAGGTAAGTAAGGTTTCTGACTCGGTGGCTCTTTCACGTGCGGTCATTACGGCTTCTGAGCTTTATATGCGAAAAGGGCCGGGAACTGAATACGAGAATGTCATGGACGGGGACAAAAAGGTTCTCCTTGTGAACGGGCAGCAGGTGACTGTTCTGGCTGAAGATAACGGCTGGTATCTGATATGTGCGGATATTGACGGAAAAAGGTTTTTCGGTTATTCACTGGGTACATACATTGAAGTTCGTTCGGAAAAGGCTGAGCTTTCGGATGTGACCGGCGATAACGCAACGCCGGTAAAGACACCCGAGAAAGGTGAAGGCGGAAATGACGGCAAGCAGGGCGGTGAAAACGCCGGCGGAGAAAATGACGGTAAGCAGGGCGGTGAAAATACCGGCAACGGAAATAACGAAGGTACTGACGGAAAAACAAATATTTCATTTACTACACCGGTAGAATATGACGGGCACACAATTGCCGGGTTCATCGGGAAAAAGACAAAGCTGCCGGAAGAATATGAGCGCGGCAGCGTTTCGTATTCCGTTAAGTATAAGCTGGCGGCCATGCCTGAGGCCGATGGCCTTGAGGTCAGAAAAACGGCTACCGACTTAAGTACGGTAATAGCCCGGATTCCTGCGGGAACTCAGATATATGTGACCGGCACATCCACCAGTTCGGCACTGGTAAACGGTAAATATAAGGATGTGCGCTGGTACCGTGTGCTGACGGTTGTTGACGGGACTCCTGTTCGGGGCTACTGTCTGAGCACCGATGTTGTGATAACGGATTCTTTTGACTGTACGACACGTTATAAAAATCAGGTGATTCGTTCGAAGACGTCGACATCCTCCGCTGCGGTGAAAACTTCAAAGGGAAAGAAGGTTTCACTGGTAAAAGGAACAACAGTCGGGATTACCGGTGAAACCATGAAAAAAGGTGTTAAATGGTTTAAGGTTGAAGCAGTGTATAAAAAAGAGACTGTGACAGGCTATATACCTGCAGACAGACTGAGTCTGTCGGGTGAGTCTTCAAAGATTACGTTGTATTATCCGGTACTTAAGCCGGAATATGTGACTCCTGCGGTGACCGATACACCGGATAACGGTGAAAATGGGGAAAGTACGAATACCGGGACAGGAGATTTGCCCGGTATGACGGGAACACCTGAAAATCCTTCGGGAACACCTGAAAATCCGGATGGTGGCGGGGATGTTTCCGGTGATAACGGAGGAACTTCGGCGACTCCTTTACCTACCGTTACGCCGGATTACCGGTTTGAAAGTGCAAATGCGCTGATTATGGATGCTCCTTCACTTTGTGTCAAGCTTGAACCGAGATATTCATCCGAATCGTTATTCCTTGATAATAAACCCGTGTTTATTTATTCGGGACAGCCTGTTGAACTTATTTCGACAGTATACTCGGATGGGGTCAGCTGGTGCTATATCAGATTCCTTTTTAACAATACCGTCTGCTGCGGCTATGTGAATTCTATGTATGTTCTGTCGGATGACGGAACAGGTGTGGGAGCTTCGGGAGAGGGTAGTGAGACAAAGACTCTCGATTTTGAGTCAAAGCTGGCCGTTCAGGGCTTCCCTGAGAGCTACAAGCCTTATCTGCGTGCTCTTCATGAAAAATACCCCGAATGGGAGTTTGAAGCTTTTCATACCGGCCTTGACTGGAATGATGTGATAAAGGCAGAGACTGAGGCGGGTATAAATCTTCTTCCGAACACGAAGAGCGTTGAGTGGAAATCTCTTGAAGCCGGAGCTTACAGTTGGAAGACCGATACCTTTACGGTATTTGACGGTTCCACCTGGGTTACCGCTTCAAAAGCGGCTACCGAGTATTATATGGATCCCAGAAATTTCCTGGCTGAAGATACTGTCTTTCAGTTTGAAAAGCTGACCTACAATCCTTCGTATCAGACAAGAGCCGGGATTGATACAATTCTGAAGAATACGGCCATGAACGGAACAGGATATACCTATACCGATGAAAACGGTATGACCAGGGAAATATCTTACACGGATACGTTTGCCATGGCTGCGGAGTACAGCGGTGTCAGCCCGCTTCATCTGGCATCAAGGGTAAAGCAGGAAGTGTCACTTGGAGCCAAGGCAATGAGCAACAGTGTCACAGGTACGGTAGCCGGTTTTGAAGGGCTTTATAATTTCTATAATATCGGTGCGTACAACAGTACGGTTTCGGGAGGAGCCATCGCAAACGGACTGAATTATGCAAGAAACGGTTCATCGAGCGCTTCCCTGAACATGAAATGTCTGTTCCCCTGGAACAACAGGCTCCGTTCTATCTTCGGCGGTGCATTTTACATCGGAAACAATTATATTAACCGTGGACAGGACACCATTTATCTTCAGAAGTTTAATGTGACCTCGAACAATACCTATAATCATCAGTACATGGGCAACATAGAAGCACCCTATTCGGAAGGCAAGAGACTTCTTGCGGCTTATGAAGACCCTGCGGCACTGGCGGTTGTATTTTCGATTCCCGTATATGAGAACATGCCGGGCTCGGCCTGCCCTGTTCCCGAGAAGCAGTACAATCCGAATAACTGGCTGTCGTCACTGAAGCTGTACGATAAAAACGGTGACAAAATCGGCCTTACGCCTTCATTCAGCGTTACTTCGTCGCAGGAGTACAGCATTATTGTTGACAACAGTACCGATTATATCAAAATCAAGGCGACTGCAGTCAGCAGCAAGGCAAACATTATCAGCAACAATTATTTCTACCCTGAGGTCGGAGTGAACAGGATGGTAATCAGTGTTCAGGCCGAAAACGGTGTTATTCGTGATTATGTGGTTAATGTTGTAAGAGAAGAAGCTCCGGTACCTACGGCAGAGCCTGCTCCTGAAAGTACACCGGAAATCACTCCGGAAGTTACGCCGGAAACGACACCTGAGGCAACTACCGAAACTACGCCTGAGGCAACGCCTGAAACAACGCCGGAAACGACACCGGAGGTAACGCCCGAAACAACACCTGAGGCAACGCCGGAAACGACACCGGAAACGACACCGGAGGTTACGCCTGAGACTACACCGGAAAACGTCACCTGAGGCAACGCCTGAAGCTACGCCGGAAACGACGCCCGATCCGAAAGGTGTTGAGGCAACGTGATTAGTACGGAAATATTCCAACGGATTCGGCAGGTTAATTATGTTTCGACCGTCAGAAGACATTGCGGAAGAATTGCCGTCGGGGAAATATATGGCGAAACAGCAGACATACCGGAGAGCTGCCTGAGAAATATATAGCGAAGCAGCAGACATATCGGAGAGCTGCCTGGGAAATATATAGCGAAGCAGCAGGCATTGCAAAGAAACGGCGGTATTACTGAAAATCTGCATCGAACGGTTGTATATATGCTTGCAGAAACGATGAATGTAACGGTATGACAGATGTGAAGGAGGTGTTTGCCGTTATGAAATATTATTTGGAAAAAAATCGAAATAACAAAAACAGACTCCGTGAGAACGGATTCGCCGGAAAAAAATCAGAGGATAACAGCTCGGTTATTTTTCTGCTCTGTGTCTTGACCGTTATGCTGTTGCTGGTTGCGTTGCCGTGCGGAAAAGCCTTTGCGGCAAGCGGAACACTTACTTTTTCAACAGAAAAAAACGAATACAGTGTCGGAGATACCATAAGTGTTGAGCTACTGATAGAGGCCGATGTTTATCCGGGGGACTTTGAAGGATACATTCAATATAATCCGGATGTGCTTGAATATGTGTCCGGACCGAGTGTAATAGCAGGAGGAGAGGGAATACTGAGAGTAGTTGACAGTGTTGAGGAGTCTCATCTGAACACCAGAAAATACGTCCTGAAATTCAAAGCATCGGGTATCGGGTATGCTGATATTGGCATGAGACAGAATCCTTCGCTGTATGAGTATGAAAGCGGATATCTGATGTCTGTTTCAAGCAACAGACTGAGCATGAACATTATTGCGTCACAGCAGGCGTCCACGGATGCAGACCTGAGCGGTCTGAGAATAAATCCCGGAATACTTGACCCGGCATTTGACCGGGAAATTACCGAATATTCTACAAGTGTAGCATCGGATGTATCAAGACTGGTTGTCAGTGCCATTCCATCCGATGAAGCGGCTCTGGTATCGGTCGAGGGTAACGATAATTTGCTTGAGGGGCAGAATAGAATAGTAATCAGGGTAAAGGCAGAGGATGGAAATGAAAAGAAATATGTGATATACTGTGTACGTGAAAGACACGTTGAAGCTGCGGAAGACGATAATGACGGAGAGACCGTACGGGAAAACGAAAACAACGGAGCTTCTTATACGAGCTTTTATGCGGCACAGGACGATACAGGACGTATATTTATTACTTCGGATGTCAGATACGAGTATGCTGACGGTGCCGAGGGGATTGAAATCCCGAAGGGATTTACCAGAACGTCTGTTATTGTCAGTGATATAAAGATACCTGTATATGCGCCTGAAAATGATTTTGCGGGAGACTTTCTCCTGATGGTTCTGAAAAACGAGGACGGAGTCACGGGGCTGTACAGATATGACAGAACAGAGAAAACCATCCAGCGTTTTGTAACAACGGATGTCTTATACCGGGATGAAGAGGTTCAGCAGGTTCAGCTGACCGATGAAGACCGGGAGGCCAGGTATAATAAAAGCGTATCAACGCTGACGGCGGTAGTGGCAGTACTTTCGGGCATTTGCGTACTGCTTCTGATAGTGATTGTCAGACTTGTGATTATCAACAAAAATGATAAGAATGAGCTGCCGGACTGACGGTAATGCGCGGATCGGAGGAATAAATGCTTTGTGATATTTGCCAGATGAGAGAGGCAAAAATATTTTATACGGAAATCGTGAATGGGAAAAAGACGGAGCAGCATCTGTGCGAGCAGTGTGCATCGGAGCATACCGCATTTCCGATAGGAGACATGGGAGGCAAACAGATTCCCATAGGCAACATCCTGTCAGGCATCCTGAACAGATATATGAACGACAGGGAAAATGATGCGCCGGAAACGGTCCCCGGAAAGGATTCGGAGCCGGTGTGCCCGGAGTGCGGAACCACAGAATCGGAGCTGTTAAAATACGGCCGTATGGGCTGCCCTGTATGCTACAGTGTGTTCGCCGATATCGTGAACAGAAATTTTAAGGCTTCACAGGGAGGCACGTCGCATTGCGGCAAGGAACCGAATTTTGCAAAAAGAATTGAGATTGCCGAGCCTGTAAACGTGAAGAACGGAAAAAAGCTGTCCATGCTTGAAAACGACGGGAAAAAGAAGACTTCCGGACGGAGCGCGAACAGTTCAAGGATTGCTTCGAAATCAAAGCCGAACGGTAAGAACGGAAATGAAGAACAGATAGCGGAACTGAAAACTGAACTGAAGCAGGCCGTGGAACAGGAAGATTATGATGAGGCGGCCCGTCTCAGAGACGAAATTAGAAGCTTGGAAGGAAAGACAAATGAGAAGAAAGAAAAATAAATGGTTTTGCGATACGTCAAGATATCATGATGTGATTCTCTCGGCAACGGTCAGCCTTTCCAGAAATCTGGCGGAATATGATTTTCCTTCAAAACTGGGTAATGAGCAGGCAACGGAGCTGGTGGAAAGAATTCGTTCTTTCTCCGGAGAGATAAGTGCCCGTGAGGGAAGAGATTATTATTCCTGCAGGGCGGATAAGCTGAGCAATATCGAAAAAGACAGCCTGATTGAGTGCCATACCATCACTCAGACCCTGAAAAGAAAAAAGACGCCCGCGGGGCTCATTATTTCTGATGATGAGAGCGTCAGTATAATGATAAACGATGACGATCACATCAGAATTCAGGTTTCGATGCAGGGAAACAGCATACGAAAGGCCTTTAAGACCGCTGACAGAATAGATGATTTTATGGATTCAAACCTTCAGTACTGTTACAGCGACAAATACGGGTATCTTACTTCGAAGCCGCAGGATACGGGAACAGGAATGAGAGCGGTATATACGCTTTCACTTCCCGCTATTACGATGGGGGGAAAGATTGAAGTCCTGCAGGAGGAAGTCAGCAGGTTTGGTACTGTGCTTCAGGGCACATACGGAGACGGTTCAAAGAGCATGGGATTTATTTTCCAGCTTTCCAACCGTAAAACACTTGGCGTCAGTGAACAGGAGATAATGGAGAATCTGGAACAGGTGGTTTCACAGATTGTATCTATCGAAAGAGCAGCCAGACGTGAACTTATGAAATCTGCTGAGGATGAGCTGGAAGACAGAATGTACAGATCATACGGCGTTCTGAAGTATGCCAGACTGATTCCGCAGAAGGATGCGATGCTTCTGCTGGCACAGTTAAAGCTTGGATGTGATACGGGTGTACTGAAGCTCAAGGACGGCGGTGCGGGAATATACAGACTGATGATTGAGATTCAGCCGGGGAATCTTCAGAAATATGAAGGCAAAAGCATGGGAAGCCGTGAAAGGGACAGAGCCAGAGCGGAGTATATAAATGCCAATCTGCCGAATTTTGAACCCGACAAAACAGAAGAGGTGTAAAAAAATATGTACGAGAATTTTTCAGAAAGTGCGCTTCAGGTTATGAGACATGCCGAAGAGCTTGCCGAACAGCTGGGAGCAAATTATACGGGAACGGAGCATCTGCTGATGGGACTTCTGGACACCGAGGGTGTAGCCCAGAAAATTCTTTTGGAGAATGGTCTTGACCATGATAAGCTGATGGAGCTGATTGACCATCTGATTGCTCCCGACGGAAAAATAGGCATCATGGAGCTGGACAGCATGACACCGCGCCTGAGACAGATTATCAGACGAAGTTACAGCGTTGCGGCCAAGGCAAAGAGCAAGAATGTCGGGACCGAGCATCTGCTTATGTCACTTATTATGGAACGTGACTGTATAGCTATCAGACTATTGAATACGATCGGTGTTGAGCCGAAAAAAATATATATTGACTGTCTTGAAGCCATGGGGGTGGATCCTGCCGAAATACGCAATGAGATGGCCGGCGCCAGACAGGACAAGAGCGCAGCCGGAACTCCGATGCTGGACAGATTCAGTCGTGACCTGACTGCACTTGCCAGAGAGGGCAAGCTGGATCCTGTTGTCGGACGTGAGGATGAGATTACCAGAGTGGTTCAGATACTGAGCAGAAGAACAAAGAACAATCCATGCTTGGTAGGTGAGCCCGGAGTCGGCAAAACTGCTATTGTTGAGGGCCTGGCACAGAAGATTGTGGACGGTGATGTTCCGGATACGGTTAAAAACAAGCGTGTGGTTACACTCGATTTGTCGGGTATGGTGGCCGGTTCCAAATACCGCGGTGAATTTGAAGAAAGAATCAAGTCTGTTATCGATGAGGTTATCAGCTCGGGAAATGTTATGCTTTTCCTTGACGAGGTTCACACGATAATCGGTGCGGGCGGTGCAGAGGGGGCCATCGATGCTTCAAATATTCTGAAGCCCTCACTGGCACGCGGAGAGCTTCAGCTTATCGGTGCAACCACGAGAAATGAATACAGAAAATACATCGAGAAGGATCCTGCACTTGAAAGGCGTTTTCAGCCCGTAAATGTAGAGGAGCCTACGGCAGAGGAATCGGTTCTGATTCTGAAGGGCCTGAGAGGTAAATACGAGGAGCATCACAAAGTCAGAATTACCGATGAGTGTATAGAGGCTGCAGTTAAGCTTTCTTCGAGATATGTAAATGACAGATTCCTTCCGGACAAGGCCATTGACCTCATGGATGAGGCTTCTTCAAAGGTCAGACTCGGAGTTTACGGTGATTCACCGAAGAAGAAAAAACTGAAGGAGAAGCTGATAAGTCTTGCTGCAGAGAAGGAGGAGGCCATTCGAAATGAGGAATATGAGAAGGCCGGAGCGATAAAAAAGAAGCAGGTAAGGGCCCAAAAGGACCTTGAGAAGCTTGAAGCCGAAGAAAATGAACAGCGAAACGAGACTACACTTGTAGTAACTAAAAATGAAATTGCTGAGGTTATTTCCGGATGGACCAGGATTCCCGTGAAAAAACTTGAAGAAGAGGAAAGCGAGCGTCTCAGACACCTTGAGGATATTCTCCACAAGCGTGTGGTAGGCCAGGAGGAAGCGGTTGAGGCTGTCTCCAAGGCTATCAGAAGGGGACGTGTGGGTCTGAAGGACCCGAACAGACCAATCGGTTCGTTCCTGTTTCTGGGACCTACCGGCGTCGGTAAGACGGAGCTTTCAAAGGCACTGGCGGAGGCTGTTTTCGGTACCGAGAATTCCATTATCCGTGTTGATATGTCAGAGTATATGGAGAAGCACAGTGTTTCGAAGATGGTTGGTTCGCCTCCCGGATATGTCGGCTACGAGGAGGGCGGTCAGCTGAGTGAGAAGGTCAGAAAGAATCCCTATTCGGTTCTGCTTTTTGATGAAATTGAAAAGGCACATCCCGATGTATTCAACATTCTGCTGCAGATTCTTGATGACGGTCATGTTACTGATGCGCAAGGCAGAAAGGTCAGCTTCAAAAATACGATAATCATTATGACTTCAAATGCCGGCGCGCAGAATATTATTGCTCCCAAGACACTCGGTTTTTCAAATTCAAATGACGAGAAAGCCAATTATGCCCGTATGAAGGACGGAGTCATGGATGAAGTCAAGAGAATTTTCAAACCGGAGTTCATCAACAGAATAGACGAAATTATAGTTTTCCATGCGCTTACACGCGAGAACATTAAGTCGATTGTTTCAATCATGTTCAATCAGGTTGTAAAACGTGCAAAGGAAGAGCTGAATATAAAGCTGAAGGCTGATGAAAGCTTTGTCAGCTACATTGCGGACAAGGGCTTTGATGAGAAATACGGAGCAAGACCTTTGCGAAGAGCGATTCAGAATGACGTTGAGGACCGGATGTCTGAGGAGATACTTGACGGTAAGGTTAAAAGCGGTGATTCGGTTACCGTTTTATACGATGAAAAGGTTATTTTTAAACGCAGAACGGCAGCGCACGCATCAAATGACGGTAAATAAAGACGTTTTCATTAGGAAACGAATGAGCCACTGATTTTGTGGTGCGTTTTATGAATGCTTTTGACCGGGAAGTGAATAGCAACAGTCATCTTAGAAAATGTTAGTTTTTTTGAAAAGAATGTATGGAATTTTCTGCGAATATGTGATAGACTTTAGATGGAGGACGGGTTACTTTTCACTGTCGGGGTTTAACGGAAATCAGTCAGACTGTGGACGGTAACCGAGAAAGTTACTGTGGATGATATTTTAGAAATTTATCGTGAACGGTAACCGGAATACTCCACTCTGTGTTTTTGTTATTTTTTGGCGGCTTAATTAAGCCGGTACACTACAGACGAAAGCGAAAGGAGAAGATACCGCGTAAATCCGGCACCGATTATTTATGAAAGCCTGAAAAAAGTCAGTTTTTCTGAAAAAACAAAACACCTGATATCGGCTTTAATGACACAGGTGAAGATCTGAGAGGCTGAGCATATGCGGAATGATGATTCCGCGGTCGGATGGGAATGTCGGAGCGGCAGTGAATGAGTATGCTGGTAGTAAAAGACCTGATTAAGGAAGAAAAGAACGGAACAATCAGTTTTGGTAATTATTCTTTGGCAGAAAAGTCAAAGAAATCGGATTTTGAACATAAGGGAGATTTATACAAGGTAAAGTCTTTCAACGAGATTACAAGACTTGAAAAGAACGGAGCATTTGTGTATGAGTCGGTTCCGGGCACGGCAGTTTTTAATCTGGAGGCTGATGACGGAAAAACAGAGTTTACCGTTGCAGGAAAGGGCGATGCCCAGATTACCCTTGAGTTTGAAGCTGAAAAGGATTATGAGGTTTTCGTCAATGATGAGAGTCTCGGAGTGATGAAGACGAACCTTGGAGGAAAGCTTACATTCAGTGTTGAGCTTGACCCCGATACGACGAAAAAGATTGTAATCGTTAACAAATAGTAGTTGACATAGGCTCCGCTAATCCGGAGCCTATATATATGTTAAAGAGTAAACGTTCACAGCCGTGTGTTAATTGACGAAAGCCGGAGATTTGTCCGGGACTTGTGAAAATTTATTTAAGGCTGTGGAGGTAAGCGGGAGGATTTTGTTTGGCAAAGGGAAAAAGTGTTTTTTTCTGTAAGGAATGCGGAGCCGAATCACCTAAGTGGCTCGGACAGTGCCCCGCCTGCAAGGCTTGGAGCAGTCTGGTAGAGGAACCGGTGACGCCGAAGGCTGTAAAGACAGCCGTGTCGGTGAGAACAGGTATGAGAGCGGAACCGGAAAAGCTTTCAGAGATAAAGGCTCATTCAGATGAACGTATAAAGACAGGTGTCGAAGAATTTGACAGGGTTTTGGGCGGCGGCATCGTGAATTCATCACTGGTGCTTGTAGGCGGAGACCCGGGAATCGGCAAGTCTACGCTTCTGCTTCAGATATGCAGAATACTGGCGGATATGGACGTCAGTGTACTGTATATTTCAGGTGAGGAAAGTGTTCATCAGGTTAAAATGAGATCGGACAGACTCAGTAATCACAAGGGTGATATGTATCTTTTGTCGGAAACCAGTCTGGATGTCATAGAGGAAATTATCGGAGAAAAAAAGCCTGACATTGTGGTTATTGATTCTATTCAGACAATGTACAGGGAGGATATAGCGGCTTCACCGGGAAGTGTCAGTCAGGTCAGGGAGACTACAGGCTCGCTTTTACGGATAGCAAAGGGACTGGGTGTTACTATATTTATTGTCGGTCATGTGACAAAGGAAGGTGTAGTGGCGGGACCCCGTGTTCTTGAACATATGGTTGATACGGTTCTTTATTTTGAAGGGGACAATTCCTCTGATTATCGTGTGCTGCGTGCAGTAAAGAACAGATTTGGTTCAACAAATGAAGTCGGCGTTTTTGAAATGAGGCAGGACGGACTGCGCGAGGTCAGAAATCCTTCGGAATACATGCTTGCGGGAACTCCCGTCGGAGAGCCCGGCTCGGTAATTGCGGCTACGCTTGAGGGAACGCGACCTATTCTGCTCGAGGTTCAGGCTCTCTGCTGTCAGACCACCTTCAACATTCCGAGACGTACCGCTGTGGGTATTGATTTCAACAGGGTGAATCTGCTTATGGCCGTTTTGGAGAAAAGAGTGGGTCTCAAGCTCTCATTCTGCGATGCTTACGTGAATGTGGCGGGCGGTATGAAGGTAAATGAGCCGGCACTTGACGTGGCCATGGTTTTGGCCATTATTTCGAGCTATTCCAATAAGGCACTTCCGCCGAAGACAGTTGTTTTCGGAGAGGTTGGTCTGACAGGAGAAATCAGAGGTGTATCCCAGGCGGCACAGCGTGTAAACGAAGCTGTTCAGCTTGGGTATGAATGCTGCATTCTGCCAAAGGTAAATGCAGCTGCCGTGAAAGCAACGGGCATAAAATTAATCGGTGTCAGTCATGTCTCTGAGCTGGGACGACTGTTTAACTGATGATGTGAGGTAAGTATTTTGGACAAGTTTGAAGAAAAAAAGATACATATAAGCAAACCGATTATTATTGCCGTAATTACCGTGGTGGTGCTGGCTGTTCTTTTTATCGGGTTTAAGCTTTTGGTAAAGGTTGGCAATCCGAAATATTTTTATAATTATCTTCATGACACCGAGGGCAGCAGAGCTGTGGTGAATTATGCGGATAATATAAAGGGAGCGGACAGCGAGAAGGCTTTCTGTACCGATAATACATCACCCGCGGCACACGGAGTTGTTCAGAAGATTGAAGACAACGGTGTGGTTACGGACAGCAAAGATATGACCGGCTGCTTTAATTTCAGTGAAAAAAAGATTAAGGAGCTGAGCAGCGTGCCGGCAATGACAACCTTCAGGGGTAATTATTGGAGAAATATGTCGTCGGTTGGAAATGCAGTGATAAAAAATGCAGGGTTTAAGGCTTCAACGTGGACTTTTAACACAGGAAAAATTCTGAAGAGCAACGGTGCAGATTACTGGTCCGGAAACGGATGGACCGGACAGCCTGTTGCCGTTAAATGGGATTCGGATGTCAGACGATTGATGAATATGACGGATGAAGCTAAAAACAGGGATGACCTGGTGGAGATTATTTATCCCGGAATGGACGGAAGCATCCACTTTCTGGACATGGAGACGGGAAAGCAGACACGACAGGATATTTACGTCGGAATGACCTTTAAGGGGACAGCTTCGATATATCCTGACGGAAGAACACCTCTTCTTTTCTGCGGTTCGGGAGATGCACAGACAGGTCCGTTCGGAGAGAATGTTTCGCAGCGCTTTTATATTTTCAGTCTGATAGACGGCTCTCTTCTTTACGAAGGCGGCTTTAATGACGGCTTTGCACCGCGTGTATGGCATGCATACGACAGCTCTCCGATAATCGATCCCGAAAGTGACAGGCTGATTTACCCGGGTGAGAACGGCGTTATTTATACCATGAGGCTGAATACCGAATTCGATGAACAGAAGGGTACGATTTCGGTTGCGCCGGATGACATTGTAAAGTACTCGTTTACGATTGACGGCAAATACAGCGAAGGCGGCGTGCTCTGGGGCAGCGAATGCAGCGGAAGCGTATGGAATCATTATCTGTATCTGGGTGACAACGGAGGGTCTGTATTCTGTATTGACCTTGATACCATGCAGATGGTATGGATAAATGAGGTCAATGAGGATATTAATTCATCTGTTATTTTTGAGAGTGACGGCGGAAACAGATTCATTTATGTGGCAACTACCCTGAAATATGGGTACAATACCCATAATATGGGCGAGGCATGTATTTACAAGCTGAATGCCATGAACGGAGAAATTGTCTGGAAGAAGCCGTATGAGGTGCATACCGTAAAGGGATATGCCGGCGGTGTTCTGTCGACCGGAGCGCTTGGAAGCGGAAAACTTTCGGATTATCTGTTTTATTCGGTTTCAAAGACACCTGAGCTTGAGGGCGGCTATCTTGTGGCTCTGAACAAGTACTCCGGAGAAGAAATCTGGAAACTGGATCTGGATATGTATTCCTGGAGCTCAACAGGCGTTGTGAACTCGACGGACGGCAAAACTTATCTCGTTCAGGGCTGTCAGAACGGAGACCTTCTTCTGATCGATGCCGAAAAGGGTACTGTTTTGGATAAAATGAATTTCGGATCGGGAATAGAAGCAACACCTGCTGTTTTCGGCAACAGAATTGTACTTGCAACACGAAGTGAAAAGATTATCGGAGTAGAATTGGAGTAAAAACGTGAAGGTAAAGGATAAATTATTGACAGTACTTGCTGCTTTTATGGTACTTCTGACACTGGCCGGTATGGGAGCTTTTAAGGCTAAGGGAAATGAACTGAAGCCTGTCGCTACGGCAGAGGACATAAAGGTTCTGGGCGGAATCAGGAACAGAATGACTGATAATGCATCGTTTGTGTTTTGGCAGAGTACTATCGGAAGTAAACTAAACAATTACAAGTCGTATAAAAATATCGATGAAGCACTGTGCGCGCTTAGAAGCGGTGATATTTCGGCAATGTGGACCTGTGACGTGACCGCGGATTATCTCTGTAAAGCAAATGACGACCTGTTCATCATTCCGACCGACAAAATGTCGGCACTTGAGAATACGTCGGTTGACCGTTTTGAATTTGCACTGGCTGTTAAGGACAATAATGAAGAGCTTGTGGGACAGCTGAATGCATGCATTTCGGATATGAAGTCATCGGGCGTTCTTGCTGAACTGACGGATAAGTATATAGAGAATGCTGTGTCTGCCGCGGTTTTTTCCGAAAAGGATATGACCTGCAACGGTAGCGGTGAGCTTGTGATAGGAGTTACCGGAGCTGCGGCTCCGATAGAGCTGGTTGACGAGGACGGCCGCGTTTACGGTTTTTGCGCCGCATTTATGAATGAAATCGGTGCACGACTCGGTAAAAAGGTCAGGTTTGAGGTGCTTGACGGTGAGACCATATTTACTTCTCTGATGACGGGGAGAATTGATGCGGTATTTGCCTACGGAACGGGAATGAATACCACTGAAAACAGGAAAAATTATGTAATGACGGATGGATATTATTCCATGCACAGCTACAGTTTTATAGGCTGCATGGAATCTTCGGAGGAAAACAGATAATGGGTGCGATTAAGAACTTTTTCAGTAATATATTCAGCAGCATTTCGGAAAACCTTATTTCGGGCGGTGCTTATTATCAGATAGCAAAGGCCGTGGCTGTTACAGCGGTGATGGCAGTGGTTGCATGGTTTCTGGCAGCACTGGTTGGAGTGATTATCAGCTATTTTATGTGCTATGAAAAAAAGGTTGTATCACGCCTGGGAAGAGCGCTGAGCTTTGTATTCAGAAGTGTTCCGGTTCTTCTTGCGATATGGCTTCTTTATTATTGCTTCTGCGGCGGAGGTACTCTTTCAGGTATAATTATTTGCGGCCTCGGAATAGGTTTGTACGGAGCAGGTCATTTCTCGGAAATTGTGTCGATGGCGGTAAAAAAACAGCAGAAGCAGCTTAGTTCAAATGTAAAGGATAAGCTTGAAAAGGTATATTTTACGGCAGTTGTACCGCAGGCACTCGAGGATTCGCTGTTTCAGCTTAAAAGGCTGACGATTCAGCTACTTCAGTGGACAACTGTTGCAGGATATGTTTCGGTGAACGATCTTACCGAGGTCATGTACGGAATCGGTCAGAGAACCATGTATCCTTTTTTCTCGATTTTCTTTGCTGCAATTCTTTACATGATTGCAACCCTGATAATTGAAGGTCTCTTTAAGCTTCTTGAAAAGAAAACGGACAAATAAGCGGTAAAAGGCTATGAAAAAAATAACCGAGCAGTAAAGAAGTGTAAATGACTGTGAAAAGAAACCGAACGGTAACGAAGGGTAAATGACTATGAAAAGAAACTGAACGGTAACGAAGTGTAAATGACTGTGAAAAGTAACCGAGCAGTAACGAAGGGTAAATGACTATGAAAAGTAACTGAACGGTAATGATTGATAAAATGACTGTGAATAGTAAATGTCGGCGAAAGGATAATTTATTATGGACAAAAAAAGGATATTTGAAAAGGTTGACCATACTCTGCTTGCGCAGGGAGCTACGTGGAATGAGATTAAGCAGATATGCGATGACGGAATTGCTTTCAAAACAGCTAGTGTATGTATTCCTCCGAGCTACGTAAAAAAAGCAGCCGGGTATGTGAACGGCAGAATCAGGGTGTGTACGGTTATAGGCTTTCCTAACGGATACAATACACCAAAAATAAAGGCTCTTGAGGCAGAAAACGCTGTGGAAGAGGGAGCCGATGAAATCGATATGGTCATAAATATCGGTTGGGTGAAGGACGGTCGCTACGACGATGTCCTTCAGGAAATCAGAGAGGTTAAAAAAGCCTGTCACGGAAAGCTTTTAAAGGTTATCATAGAGACCTGCCTTTTGACCGAAGACGAAAAGAGAAGGCTTTGCCATGTTGTAGCTGAGTCAGGGGCAGATTTTATAAAAACGTCTACCGGTTTCGCAGGCGGCGGAGCTACCTTTGCGGATATTAAGCTTTTTGCGGAAGAGACGCAGCATAAAATCCGGATTAAGGCTGCCGGCGGAATTTCATCCTTTGAAGACGCAGAACGATTTGTTGAGCTTGGTGCTGACAGACTCGGTACCAGCAGACTTGTAAAGATTGCCAAAACAGAGGATGGACATTGAAGTTACAAAAAAACACTAAAGAAAACAGAAATAACGGGACAGAGATAAAAAGAGAAAATGAAATAAAGAAATGAAACAAAAAAGTGAAACAAATAAATGAAACAAAGAAAATGAAACAAAGAAAATGAAACAAAATGAAACAAAAAAAATGAAACAAATATTAAAAACGAACAAAGATTAAAAAGAAAAACAGAACAAAGACAAACAGAACAAAGACAAACAGTGAAGAAAAAATGTAGACGTACAGAAAACCAAAATAAATGCGGACAGCGACGTTCGGAGAGCACACGGAGGTAAGCTATGGGGGAATTAAATGATGCGGTCAGAACTGAAATGATAAAAAAGGCTCTTGAAATGAGAAGGTTTTCATATGCTCCGTATTCACATTTCAGGGTTGGGGCTGCGCTTCTCGGAAAAAACGGAGTTATATACGGAGGCTGCAATATAGAAAATGCGGCTTACGGGCCGAGCAACTGTGCAGAGAGGACAGCAATTTTCAAGGCTGTCAGCGAAGGTCAGACGGATTTTACGGCTATAGCCATAGCAGGCGGGGCTGAGGACGGCGGAGTGACAGATTATTGCGCACCGTGTGGCGTATGCCGTCAGGTAATGATGGAATTCTGCATACCTGACAGATTTCTGGTTATTCTTGCAAAGAATACAGAGGATTATAAGGTATTTACGCTTGCGGAGCTTATGCCTGAAAGCTTCTCTGCGAAGAATTTACAATAACGTGATGATAAAAAAAGCAATAATTAGGGTTATTTAGTCAATATTTTGCTTGTTTACAACAGACAAAATGACTAAAATCCGATATGTACGTTTGATTCTTTGACAGACTGTGAACAGTAACGACAGAAGGAGTTTATTATGGAGGTTCAACAGGTATTTAAGAGATACGAAAAAAAATACATGCTGACTCAGGAGCAGGAAGCCGCATTTTTATGCGCCATTGACGGTAAAATGGTGATGGATGATTATGGAGAACATACCATCTGCAACATTTATTTTGACAATGATTCCTTTGAACTGATCAGGAAATCTCTGGATAAGCCGGTCTACAAGGAGAAGCTTCGAATGAGAACCTATGGAGTACCTGAAAACGGTGATCATCAGGCATTTGTGGAAATAAAGAAGAAATATAAGGGTGTTGTTTACAAGAGAAGAATTCAGATGAAGCTGGATGAGGCTGAAAATTACCTTTACCGTGGTGTCAGACCTGAAAAGGATTCGCAGATTCTCAGAGAGATAGATTGGTTGAGGGAGCGCACCAAAGCTGAACCGAAGGTGTTTCTGTCATACAGGAGGCGTGCATTTTACGGGCTGGAGAACAAGGATTTCAGAATGACCATTGACAGGGAGATTACCTGCAGATATAAGGATTTGCACCTGAAAAGCGGCGTTTACGGAGACAAAATCCTTCCGGAAGGTACTTCGTTACTTGAGATTAAAATACCCGGTATTATGCCTTTATGGATGAGCAAAATACTGTCCGATCTGAAGATTTATCCGGCGTCTTTTTCAAAGTACGGTACGTATTATCAGACGACTCCCGAGCTGTTTAAAAGTGTGACGGTTCAGAAGGCAAAGATAATTGAAGTGAGAGAGAATCCGAATGAGGCCGAAAGTGCCAATTCGAAGAAAGCAAATTCAGCGAAAGTGAATTTAAAGAAAGCAGAGTCGAAAAAACAGAATTCGAAGAGAGCAAAATAAATGTATTATTTTCAAAACTGCGAATTCGGGGAATGCGGAATAAAGCAAATAGCATTCGAAGAATGTATGGTAACTTAGATTTGAAAGATTAGTATTCGAAGAATGCAGAATAAAGCAAATAGCATTCGAAGAATGTATGGTAAATCAGATTTGAAAGATTAGTATTCAGGGAATGCGGAATAAAACAAATTTGAAAGTTGGAATTCGAAGAAAGCGAATTTGACCGGTACAAATTCGAAAAAAGAATTCAAAGAAAATAAATTATTTACAGGAGATTTGTTATGCTTGACAGTGTTATTGAATCGGTAGCCAGTGTTACAACGGAGGAATACCTCATTTGTTGTGCTTGTTCTTTGGTGATAGGACTTGTGATTGCCTTGTTGCATATGTACAAGAATGATTATTCGAAGAACATTGTTTTCACACTTGTTGTGCTTCCGATAATTGTTCAGAATGTTATCATGCTTGTTAACGGAAGCATTGGTGCGGGACTTGCGGTAATGGGAGTGTTCAGTCTTGTCAGATTCAGATCTGCACAGGGTAATGCCCGTGAGATTTCAAGCGTGTTCCTGGCTATGTCTGTAGGTGTGGCTACAGCTATGGGAATGATTGCGGTTGCGGGATTTATGACTGTTGCGGTAGGACTTATAGTTGTTATCATGGCTACACTGCGTTTCGGAGAAAAGAATAACGTATGCAGAGTATTGAAAATCCTGCTTCCCGAGGATTTGGATTTTGAAGGTATTTTTGATGATATTTTTGATGCATACACCACAAAATGTGAGCAGGTAAAGTGCAAGACAACTAATATGGGCAGTCTTTACGAGCTCAGCTACGAGATAGTATTTAAAAAGGGAATCAGTGAAAAAGCATTTATTGACACTATCAGATGCCGCAACGGCAACCTGACCGTTACCATCGGAAGACCATCAACTCATAATTCGGAGTTGTAATTTCAAGGAGACAAAATGAAAAAACACAGATTACTGATATGCATGCTCATTGTGGCATTGCTGACATCATGCGGAAATGGCGGAACACCGTCGAACAGTGCGACGGATGCTACACCGACAGTTACTGCGACAGTTAACGAAACGGATAATTCAAAAGGTTCCGACAGCGCGGATGTTGACAGCGGTTCGGACAAGGGTTCAGACAATTCCTCAGACAATACGGGTGATACCGGTACTTCCGGACAGAACAGTGCCGACAATGCAACAGGAGATACCGGAGTAGCGGGCAATGACGATAATCAGACTGAAAAAACGGGAGTGATTGAAGCTGCACCTGTTCCCGGCAGTGTAAGTATAACAAAAAAGAACGCTGCAGAGGGAAATCTTCAGGGAAATTCTGAGGTTGTTCCGTTTAAGAATAAGTCCGGAGACAGCGGATATCAGGTTATTGGAATTGAGTTTAAAAGCAAGGACACAAAGGCTGATTTGAAGGAAGGCGAGGTAAAGACAATTACATTCGCAAATGATTCGGCTCAGCTCGACTGCCCGGGAGCCACGGTTGCCAATGTTGACGGACGTGTGGTTGTTACAATTGAAGAAAAGGGTTCGTATGTTATTAAGGGAAGCTGTGAAAACGGACAGATTGTGATAGATTCCGATGAAGCCGAGAATGTTCATCTGTATCTGAACGGTCTGGATCTGAATTGCAACGGCTCGGCGGCCATATATGAGAAAAAGTGTGACAAGCTGATTATTACGCTTGCAAGCGGTTCTGTAAACAATATCGGAGTTAACGGTGAGATTGTTTTTGAAGATGTCGAGAAGGAAGAACCGGATTCTGCGGTGTTTGCAAAGGATAAGCTCGTTATTAACGGTGACGGTGAGCTTTATGTTTTTACTGAGTCAGCTGAGGGAATTCACTCCACGGATGATGTTATTCTGATTTCCGGTGATATCTGTGTCAAGTCCGGTTCTCACGGAATAAAGGGCAAAGACAGTGTTGTGGTTAATGCAGCAAACATCAGCATTAATGCCAAAGGCGACGGAATTAAAAGCACAAACAAGAAGGATGAAGGCAAGGGATATATAGTTGTTTTGGGTGGTAATATTAATATTTCATCGGAAAATGACGGTATTCAGGCTGAAGGAGAGATTCAGCTGACAGGTGGCGTGCTGAGCATATTTGCCGGAGGCGGCAGAACTGTTTCGGCATCATCCGAGTCCAGCAGCAAGGGAGTAAAGGCAACACGTGATATTTATATCAACGGTGCAGCCATGCAGATTAATTCAAGTGAGGTATCACTGAAGTCGGATGCTGATGTGATTATTGACGACGGAAATCTGACACTTGCCAGCGGTAAGAAGGGAATTGCGGGATTGCAGGTTGCCGTATACGGTGGAAAGCTGAATGTGGACAGCAGCAAGGAAGGTATTGAAGGAAAGCATATATCCGTTAACGGTGGCACTTCGGTGATTTATTCTAAGAATGACGGCATCGGTGCTGTTGATTCTGAAAACCCCGAGGCATCGGATGTGAGCATCGCAATTAGCAACGGAGTTCTTTATATTAATGCGGGAACGGATGGACTTGATTCGAAGGGTGACCTGACAGTTTCCGGCGGCACAGTGATGATAGACGGACCTGCGGCAGACGGTAACAGCGCAATTGATGTTAAAGGAAAGGCTGTTGTTGAAGGCGGAACATTTGTTGCACTGGCATCGGATGAAAATGTGAACGGGTTTGATCCGTCATCAAAACAGAATTCGGTTCTGATTGATTTCGGAAAGAGCATTAAGGCAGGGACCTCCTTTGTACTTAAGTCGTCATCGGGAAATATTGTTTCATTCGTAAGTGCCAAAGCGAGCGAATGCGTGATTATCAGTTCCTCGGAATTAAAAGCAGGAGAGACTTATTCTCTGATGGCCGACAGCGAGGAAATAGCTTCTGTGAAGATTAATTAGTTACATTTTTTCCCTGCTATACAGTCCAATATTTTCCTACGGGCAGGTTTAGTGAAAAATATCGTACTTTTGGTGCCGTGATTACATAATTTTAAAATCAGAAATTATATATTTATTAAAATATTGAGAAAATTCACTTTATTCTTGACTAAAGTGAAAAATTGGTGTTATAATAAATCCGTAAGTATAGAAAAAATATACTTACGGATTTTTTGATTCCGGGGGAGTTTACCGAATTTGAATACGGAGGATTGCGTATGGGGATTATTAGTGTTGATGACAGCAAGTGCGTCGGCTGTAATTCTTGTGTAAGAGTTTGCCCATCAATGGACGCAAACATTGCTCATGTAAGCAGTGACGGGAGGATTGTTATACGTGTTGATGAAGACAAATGCATCAGATGCGGCGCATGTGTGAAGGCCTGCAATCACGGAGCAAGAAGTTATTCTGATGACACTGAGGAATTTTTTAAGGCTCTTGACAGACATGAAGAAGTGGCACTTATTGTTGCACCTGCAATTAAAATTGCATTTAAAGAGAATTGGCAGAGCCTTCTCACCTGGTTCAGGAAGAACGGCGTATCACTTATATATGACGTAAGTCTCGGTGCCGATATATGTACATGGGCGCATGTGAGATATCTGCAGCAGAACAGCAGTGCAAACGTAATTACTCAGCCCTGTGCTGCAATTGTAAATTATGTACTGAAGTACAGACATCAGCTGATTGGCAATCTTTCGCCCGTGAACAGTCCTATGATGTGTACGGCTATTTACATGAGAAGATACATGGGCTTTAACGGCAAAATTGCTGCTATTTCTCCCTGCATTGCGAAAAAGGATGAGTTTAGTCAGACAGGTCATGTGATTAATTATAATGTTACACTCGGAAAGCTTGCCGAGTATCTTGATAACAAGCGAATTATGTACAAAGGCTACGGTTCGGGAAGTGAATTTGTGTTTGACGGCGGAAAGAGCTATCTGGGTGCCATTTATTCGAATCCGGGCGGACTGAAAGAGAATCTGATGCTTCATGTGCCTAATGTATCATGTGTTAATTCGGAAGGTGTTACCAGAATATATAAGGAACTTGATGAGTACGAAAAAGTCAGCGGTATGTTCAGACCGCAGGTATTTGATGTACTTAACTGTGAATTCGGATGTAATGACGGTCCCGGACTCGGCCTTAATGCCGATATGTTCAAAATCAGGACTACTGTTTTTGAGACCGGCAAAAATGCACTTGACAGCAGAGCATATAATCTTTCGAAAAAGGGAGAGGATAAGCAGTTTGCTGATTTTGACGAGCGCCTCAGCATTAATGATTTCCTCCGTACTTATTCGACAGAGAATGTAAACACGAAGAGTGTAAAGGATTCCGATATCAGGAAGGCTTTCCAGATACTCAGAAAAACAACGCAGACCGAGATGCATTTTGACTGCCGTGCCTGCGGATATGATTCATGTCAGGAAATGGCGCTTGCGATTGCAAAGGGTAACAATATTCCCGAGAACTGCAAGCAGTACAATATTTTAACCGTTCAGGATGAGAAAAAACGCCTGGAGAGCATTACTTACAGTCTTGCTGACGTTAACAGTGAGATTGAACAGGTTATCGGTACTCTGGCAAACAATATCAATGTAGTTGATGAGCAGATTGGAAAGATTACCGAGGGCGGCAGAATCAGTACCGAGAATATGTCCAGTGTTGTTGAATACATGAGCAATCTTGATGAGATGGCAGGAAGCATTCTGACCATGATGAAGACTATTGATGAGAACATCGAGAACTACAGCAAGATGACAAACAGTGTTCGTGCGATTGCCGGAAAGATTAATCTGCTTTCACTGAATGCTTCAATTGAGTCGGCTCGTGCCGGTGAAGCCGGAAGAGCTTTTGCCGTAGTTGCTACAAACATCAGAGCACTTTCGGACAGCTCGAAGCAGTCAGTGGCAAATGCCGAGGGTAACGAAGAATCCATCAGAACTTCGATAGATAATGTTAACCAGACTGTCAGCGAGTTTACAGGAAGCTTTGATAAGCTGATTTCACTGATTGAGAAAGCAAAGGTCAGCGTTGGCTCGGTATCTGACAACGGTAAAACAATTGCTTCTTCCATGGCAGGATTAAGCAGCCTTGCCGAAAAACTTTCAAACATTGTTAAAACAACTTCAGATATTCTGAAAAATTGATTATTCGGAATACATGAAACAGCTTTTGACTCTGAAGAAGAGACGGATCTGGTAGAAACAGGGCTTACGAATAGACTTTATTCGGAAAGTAAACAGAGCAGGCATGAGTTAAAAGAAAGATAAACAGAGAACACCGGTTATGCTTCAGTGTCTTTTGAAGAAACGAAAGGAACACTGTAGCATGACCGGTGTTTATACTTTACAAAAATTGAATCCATAAAGAAAAACGTTACGTTAGGAAACGAATGAGCTACTGATTTTGTGGCGCGTTTTATGAATGCTTTTTGGCCGGATGGTGAATAGTAACGTTTCGTGATGGCATTTTGCACTGAATGCGATGCAGAAGCGGTGCAGCTTGTCATTCATGATATGCTTATAGGTATGTACCGCCGACGCCGACAAAAGAAAAAGAGCTTTGAATCTGCATTCAAAGCTCTCTGACAGGGGCAGTAGGATTCGAACCCACGACCTGCGGTTTTGGAGACCGTTATTCTACCAGCTGAACTATACCCCTATATCACATACACAAGGAAGAATAATACATTGCCTTGTATCACGTACCTGTGTATAATACCACCGAAGAGTAGAAATGTCAAGCAAAATTTGTTAAAAAAGTTACTATTCACAGTCGGATAATAATAAACGCAAGCCGAGAGCCTGCTCTCGGTCTTGCGGATATTATTATCCGGCTTATGAATGTGTTTTGCCCAGACCGTGAATAGTAACGGAAGATAGGAGGTTTTTTAGTATGAGTTATTTGGTTACGGGTCAGAATCCCGTTATTTGCTCCGATTTCCCGGATGCAGATGTCATCAGAGTTGAGGACACTTTTTATATGGTCAGTACAACCATGCATTTTATGCCGGGGTGTGTTATTTTGAAATCTTACGATCTGATAAACTGGCATATCTGTTCATATGTTTATGACAAACTGGACAGTACGGAGGGACAGCGGCTTGCTGACGGAAAAGGTGTTTACGGAAAGGGAATGTGGGCAGCAACTATTCGTTATCATGAGGGAATGTTTTATATCTGTTTTGTTGCAAACGATACCGGAAAGACATATATTTACAGGTCCGAAAATATAGAAGGTCCCTGGAGAAAAAATGTAATCGAGGGTTCGTTTTTTCACGACAGTTCGATTTTGTTTGATGATGACGGAAGAGTATACATTGCGTATGGCAACAGAAATATATATATAACAGAGCTGAATTCAGAACTTACGGCAGTTAAGGAAGGCGGATTACACAGACTTGCTGTTTCAGACGAAAATAAAGTATGGCTCGGCTACGAAGGAAGTCATTTCTACAAGATAAACGGCAAGTATTACCTGTTCTTTATACACTGGCCGCAGAACAGTCTCAGAACAGAAAGCTGCTTTACTGCCGATTCAATTGACGGTGAGTTTACGGGCAGGGATGTGCTTTGCAGTGACCTGAATGAATGGAATTCGGGAACTGCGCAGGGTGGAATTGTAGATACGCAGGACGGTGAGTGGTATTCAATGGTTTTTCAGGATCACGGTGCTATCGGGCGTATTCCTGTACTTGTTCCTGTTCACTGGGAAAATGATTTTCCTGTATTCGGTACTGACGGAAAGGCTCCTGAGCAGATAACGGTGAAGATTTCTACCGAAAAAGCGCAAAATTCTCCGAAGGGGTATGAAGGTCTGAACTGTAACGGATTTTTTGAAAAATCAGAAAACGGGGAAACAGTACTGAAGAAGCCCTGGCAGTGGAATCATGAGCCTGATGATGAACTCTGGTCGGGAGATGCGGATAAAGATGAATATGCCATTACATCCGGCAGACTGTGTGTGAATCTTGTCCAGGCGGTAAATACACTTACTCAGAGAACTTATAATATCGGCAGGTGTTGTGCGGAGGTCAGCCTGAATGCCGCAGATATTAATGAAGGAGATTTCGCCGGCTTTTGCGCACTGCAGGGGAATTACGGATTTATCGGCGCGACAAAGGAGAACGGTCGGTTGAAAATCGTTACCGTGGAGAAGAAAAAGACCGATAAACCTTCAGGAATGGGAAGCTTTAACGATGAACCGGGAATGAGAACGGCAGAGGCTGAAGGCAGTGAAAAAGTCAGATTCAGAATGGAATTTGATTTTTCGAAGGGTCAGGATACTGTCAGATTTATGTATGCATGCGGAGACAACAGGGAGATGACTTATCTCGGTGACCCCAAAAAGCTTTTCTTTACACTTGACCATTTTACCGGCTGCAGAGTGGGAATGTTCCTTTTCTCAACAGTGCAGCCGGGCGGCAGGGCTGTATTCTCGGATTTCCGATTCTGTGAATAGTAACAGCGAAAGGAAGAAAAATGATGCTGTACGGCAGTTACGGCTGACTATTCTCCTGAACGACATGATATTCTGTTATTCCCTCACCGGTATTCGGATGGGAATTGGTGTACACTATATCAAAAATAAAAAGTGAAATAAGTATGATACACAACGGTATCATTACTCGAAGCCTCAGCTTTAGAAGAAGATTGTCAATCAGGGGAGCGAGGACATATATCATAAGTGCGGCGCCGGTGGCAAATGCTATGAGACCTTCTGCACAGATTCGACCCTGAATATTTAAAAAGTAGCCTGTGTAATCCCACCATTTCATACCAAATTTGTAGTCAAGAAACCACGCTGTAGCGTATTCAAGAATTCCACAGATGATAATTGTTATTGAAATGCAGATGACAGGTTTGCTTCGCAGTCTGTAAAGAAGAAGCAGTACCAGCAGACCGCCGGAACCGTATATGGGCAGCCAGGGACCGTTCAGCATTCCGCGGTTTATAAACTGACCGTCTTCAACAAGATGCATCGCAACTTCCCACAGCCAGCCGATTATGCAGAAAATGAAGAACATGATAATCAGCGACCATACCGAGTAGCGTCGTCTGTAATGGAAATAATCATGTCTGTTAGCATCGTGATGGTGTCTCAGGGGAAAAAGCCTTGAAGGGTAGGAATCACCGGACAGGACATTTTTAAGTGCCTCTGCTTTTGTGGTTTTTTCGGTATAAATACTTCTTTCACGTTCAATCTGACCTCCGAAAATAACCACACCGAGATTCTTCGACAGAAAGCCCCTGAATCCCCGCGGTTCGGGCGGAACAGGAATGGGGTTTTCCAACAGGCTGTAAACGTCGTTGTATGTTTCATGAAGCTTATCCGCGTCACAGACTTCAAAAAGATACCTGTCATTTAATAATTCAGAACCTTCAACTCTGCTCTCAATGGCTGCTTTTCTGAGCCGTGAATAGTATTCGGAAAAAGTGCAGATAAAGTAAGGGTTTGAGAAGAAGAAACCGAACAGACCAAGGGTAAAGATATCAAGCAGAAACCAGCCGATGAAGCTTGCAAGCAGTCTGAAACATTCGAGCTTATGACCGTACATCATATTTGAAGAAAGCTTCAGAGCCTGTTTGGGAGATAAATCGGGGTTTTCGGCAAGAATATATGGAACGAGAATGTATTCAAAGTATTTAATCACACCGCCGACTATTGTAAGCATCCATAAAATCTGTATCAGTGTGACTATAAACAGATTCCAGCCGGTTTTTATCCAACGGTGACATTTTGTAAGAAAAAGACTGCGTCTGATCGGCACCAGACGGTATATTCGGCTTTCCAGAGCAAGGCGTGAAAGGACAACCTCATATACACGTATCAGGAAGAACCAGATTACCGCGAAGACAAGCATTATAATCGTAATAAAAACTGCCTTTGCGAGTGTATCGGAGTGTATGACCGATTTAATTCCCGACATAAGTTCGGAAATAATTATTCGTGATGTGAATTTGTTGACCAGGTCTGCGAGAACTCCATCATCGGTATCAAGCTCGACGGGACCGATATTTTCAACAAGATTGCCGTCACGATATACCAGATTGGTAGGATTGAGACGATCTCCGATGATACTGCTGTCAACAATTTTTGCGGTACCTTTAATCATCGGATTTGTGGCTGTTGTGATGTCAAGTATCTGACCGACATTGGGGATGCTGTCTCCGGCAATGTACTGAAGGTACGGAACACTGTTTACTCCGATGAAGGCGTATACAATACAAAGCGATACCAGAAGCAGATAATGTGTTTTTAAAACTACAAGTGCCTTCCTCTTAATCTCTTTTTGATTCATTTTTTATACCCAAAATGTATGCCGCCGTTACTGTTCAAGATCGGGTGATAATAAACACAAGCCGGGAGTCTGCTTCGGAACCTGTGTAATTTTCACTTTACTATGGAGTCCGGACAAAACACATGAGATAAGCTTTCGGCTGACTGCACAGCAGTCAGGGCTTATGAATGCGTTTGGTCCGGACTGTGGATAGTAACATGCCGCCAGAATAAGTGGCGGCATACATAAAATTTATAAATCGGAACTGCTTTAATGCGCCGCTATCAGGTTTTGTCGAAATAAAACGCCGGAATGGGGGCATCTGCCGAACCATACATCAATTTGGAAAAGTTCTTTTTAACAAAATCGAGTGTGTCGTCGTTAAAACGCAAATCGAAAAGCTTTGATACGGCGATAAGCGCTTTGGGCGGAATTGCGTAACCCCATTCGGCGTCGTCATCGGTATATTTCCCTTTAATCAGGCAGTTGGGGGAGATTCTGTACTTGGCATCGTTTCTGCTGTCGCAACAGTAGAGCTGCATGTATCCGTTCTCGGAAAACTTGCATTCTATTATGCAATTGTCACAGTCGGCCACGGTTCCGTTAATTTTTAAGGATACGGGGCTGATGTCAATATAATTTTCCTGATTGTTAAGATAAATCCCTTTACTGTTGTTCTGCTGTACAAGTACGATAAGTCTGTCAATACTGTCCTGATCGAGAACTGCACTGATTGGTGTATTGGGATTCTTGCGAAGAAAATCAATAAGCGTATCTATTTCGTGTTGTGATAGTAAGTTGTTATTTCCCGACATAATGTCCTCCTCAACATTAATATTCATAATTGATTATACAACTTTAACCGACTATGTCAAGTGACTCAGAAAAAACACTTGAAATTTGATTGATTTACCTTTATACTATGATGAGTGTAAAAGGGGGCAAAATATATGTACAGGCTCATATGCAAGGATGGAATGGCCAAACGAGGTGAGTTTCAGACTGTTCACGGAACAATTCAGACCCCTGTATTTATGAATGTCGGAACGGTTGGTGCCATAAAAGGTGCGGTTTCTACAATGGATCTTCGGGAAATAGGTACGCAGGTTGAACTGTCAAATACGTATCACCTGCACGTTAGGCCGGGGGATGAAGTCGTTAAAAAAATGGGCGGTCTTCATAAATTCATGAATTGGGACAGACCGATACTGACCGATTCGGGCGGATTTCAGGTGTTTTCACTTACTTCACTCAGAAAAATCAAAGAAGAAGGAGTCACCTTTAATTCACATATTGACGGCAGAAAGATATTTATGGGACCGGAAGAAAGCATGCAGATTCAGTCTAATCTCGGTTCTACGATTGCAATGGCATTTGATGAATGCCTGTCAAGTGTAGCGGATCGTTCATATATACAGAAATCCGTTGACAGAACTACCCGATGGCTTGAAAGATGTATAAAGAAAATGAAAGAGCTCAATGCCCGTGAGGATACCGTGAACAGACAGCAGATGCTGTTCGGAATTAATCAGGGTGGAATCTACGAGGATATAAGAATAGAGCATGCCAAAAGAATAGCTGAATTTGATTTGCCCGGATATGCTGTCGGCGGACTGGCAGTCGGTGAAAGTCATGAGGAAATGTATCGTGTACTTGATGCCGTAGTTCCGTATCTTCCTGTTGAAAAGCCGGTGTATCTGATGGGTGTGGGAACTCCCGCAAATATTCTGGAGGCTGTCGACCGAGGAGTTGATTTCTTTGACTGCGTATATCCATCGAGAAACGGAAGGCATGGTCATGCCTATACCAATCACGGTAAAATCAATCTTCTGAATGCAAAATTTGAGACTGATGACAGACCGATAGAAGAGGGATGCGGGTGTCCGACCTGCAGAAACTATTCGCGGGCATATGTCAGACACCTTCTTAAAGCCAATGAAATGCTTGGATTCAGGCTTATGGTTACACACAACCTTTATTTTTACAATCATCTGATGGCAGATATCAGATGCGCAATAGAGGAAAAAAGATACGCGGAATTTAAACGCGAAAAACTCAGAGATTTGGAGCAGTCTGAGTAATACGAAAAAGTATTAATGAGTAAACAAAAGTTTTTAAAGGAGATTTATTATGAACATGTTTTTGAACGGAGCAGCAGCGCAGAGCACAATGTCATCACCCTGGGTATTACTTATCTGGATTGCAGTACTGATTGTAGGTTTTTATTTCCTTGCCATCAGACCGCAGAAGAAGCAGCAGAAACAGATGGATGCCATGATGTCTGCACTTGAGGTTGACGATTTTGTAATCACTACAGCAGGTTTCTACGGGAAAGTAATTGATATCATGGACGAGGTTGTTGTAGTAGAATTCGGAAGCAACAGAAACTGCCGTATCCCCATGAAGAAGACATCAATTGTTGAGGTTGAGAAGCCTAACGGAGCCAAGCCCGAGGCAAAGCCCGAAACAAAGAATGATAAAAAGGATTCAAAGAAGCTTACCGAGAAGGACTGATAGCGCCTTCATGGTAGGATACCGATACCCACAAGCCTTGAAGCAGACTTCAGGCTTGCACACATCTGTATCCGACTGTGAATAGTGACGTTTGTCACAAAAATGTTACAATTATGACATTTGTTTGCCTCATAAGCGGTTTATTATGAACAGGCATCAATCAGAGAGGAGGTACAAAACATGAAGAAAAAAATAATGACATTTTTACAAATCAGCTGTTTTGTGCTTGCCGTTTGTCTGTTTACCGGTTTCGTTTCGAAATGCGCAGCTGTTTACGCAGACGAGACTGAAATCAAACTGAATGTGACCAGTGTTTCAATAGCAAAGGATGAAACCTTTAAGCTTAGAGCATACAATGTTCCGTCTTCGGCACGTATTATTTACAGATCGGGTAATCCGGACATTGCTTTTGTGGATGGAAGAGGCTATATTACAGGAATTTCAAACGGTGAGTGCAGAATTACGGCAACAGTAGTTGACAAAGGAGCACCTGTAGCGGTTCTTACATGTGATGTACTTATAGGACCTTCAGCCATCAGCATTAAGCTTACGAAGAATGAAATCGTTTTGAAGATAGGAAGTAAAAAGACAATTAAAACCATTGTCTCTCCTCTGAATACAGTAGAAAAACCGGTATTCTATTCATACGATAAAGAGATTGCATCGGTTACCTCAATTGGCAGAGTCAGAGCAAAGGCTGTAGGAGTTACCACCGTATTTGCCTTTTTAAAGAATAATCAGTCTGCGGAATGCAGGATTTATGTTCTTTCCGATGAAGACTACGAGAAATATACAGAGACAGGTACTCTTGATGAAATAATTGAGGATTACAGTCCTGACGGTGAAATTGAAGATGTCGAGGACGAAGACGAAGAAGAAAAGACTGAGCTGACTGAATCGGAAGAAGATGAAATTCCGGCAGAGGATGATACAGCGGAGCTTTTAAAACAGAAAAATCAGACACAGACAAAATAATAATTATTTTTTTATCCTTATATGCCACACCTGCGGATATGCCGGTGTGGTTTTTCATGTAAGTGTGTTGTTTATGTTCAAGGTCACAGAAATTGGTTTTGACGTTAAGTTTATATTCACAGTCTGTCCAAACGCATTTATAAGCCCGACCGGCAATCGTTATCTTGGAGCATGGCTTATGAATCCTGACCGAAGGGAGAGTTATTGTTATGATAGATTTACATATGCATTCGAGTGTTTCAGACGGCACGTTTCGACCTGCTGAGCTGGTTGAATGTGCCTGTGACAAAGGCATTACCGTTATGGCACTGACCGACCATGACACTGTTGAGGGAGTGGCTGAAGCGCAGAAGAAGGCGAATGAACTCGAAGCACAGGGGAAAAACATATTTGTGATTCCCGGAATTGAAATATCGGCCGGATATGAGAACGGGGATATTCATATACTTGGTTATTATGTTAATACAAGCGACGAAGTCTTTATTTCGCTGCTGAAGTCTGCGTGGGAAGAACGCTGCGCCAGAAACGAGACCATGGCGGAGAGATTCAGAAAAATGGGTATTCCCATTAAGGTTGAGGAGCTTAAGGGGCTTAGCGGAAGCAATGTTATTACCAGAGCGCATTTTGCTAAGTGGCTTGTACTTCATAAATATTGCAAAACGAATAATGAGGCATTTGACAAATATCTTGGCACAGGCTGCCCGTGTTATGTTCCGCGAACATATATGAGCCGCAGAACAGCCGTTGAAGCCATAACGGCTGCGGGCGGAATACCGGTACTGGCGCACCCGATGCTTTACGGCCTTAATGCGCCGGCTTCACCAAAACTCGAACAGCTGGTGGGTGAACTGAAGGGGTATGGCCTGAAGGGGCTGGAAACCTATTATTCTTCAAACATGGGAAATGATGAGGACGTAGTGAGACATCTGGCGTTAAAATATGACCTGATTATGACCGGAGGTTCAGACTTCCATGGCGACAATAAGCCCGGGCTTGAAATGGGCACCGGGAGATTCAATTCGCTCAGCGTTCCTTATTCCGCATTTAAACGGTTAGCGGAAGCGCATGAGGCGGGCCGTAAGCAGTGAAAAAATATATTAGCCTAATACTAATTTTCACAAACCCGGAAGCAAGCTTCCGGATTGCGTAAATTAGTATTAGTCTGTGAATAGTATCTTTATACCAAATGGTTGCTAAAATATCTGCAATATGTTATGATACTTTGTGGTAAGCAGTGAAGCGGATTGCGAATACCATTGACTATGAATGAGTGTTTATACCGATACGGAGGATATACAGATGCAGACAATTCTGATAGCAGACGATAATCCTGATATAACGGATGTATTGTCAAATTATGTGAATAAAGAAGGTTTTGATGCCATTACGGCAGGCGACGGTGAAGAGGCGATGGAAAAATTTGATAAGTTCAGCCCTGCGCTTGTTCTTCTTGACGTGATGATGCCGAAAAAAGACGGATATGAGGTGTGCAGAAATATCAGGGCAAAATCGGATGTTCCTGTTATTCTTGTAACTGCGCGCGGAGAGGATTTCGAACGTATCATGGGTCTTGACATTGGAGCGGATGACTATATTGTAAAGCCGTTCAGTCCGAGCGAGGTCATGGCCAGGGTACGTGCCATTCTCAGACGTATAAACAGAAAAGAGCAGGATGAAGGTGAAAAAACAAGAATCACTGTCGGTAATCTGACTGTTGACATAAAGGAATATTCGCTGTACATGGGAGATGAGCAGGTTCCAATGACTAAGAAGGAGCTTGAAACCGTTTGGACGCTTATGAATAATCCCGAAAAGCTGTTTACAAGAGATAATCTGCTTAACAGTATATGGGGGTACGATTATTTCGGAGAGACGAGAACAGTCGATACACATATAAAAAGAATACGAGGAAAGCTTGACGCATATCCTCATCCCGAATGGGAGATAAAAACAGTCTGGGGCGCAGGATATAAGTTTTCGATTATCAAAAATGACGAATGAGCAGATTACTGCTGTTCGCTGTCTGTGAACGGCAGAAGTTAATTATGGCTGGCCGGGGGTGCCTATGGCACAGGAAAAGGTAAAAAAACGAAACAGCATGTTTATCAGGGTATTCAGCAACTATGTTGGTCTGGTACTCTTATTTGCGTGTGTTGTCGGATTGATATTTATTAATCTTTTTAACAATTCAAATCTTGAACATCGTGGAAAGCAGATGACAGAGCTTGCGGAAAATACGGCGTCGAGACTGAGAAGCTATATTTTGGACAGGGATTACGGGGAAGCCTTGAATTTTCTGGAGCTTTTTGATGAACTTGAGGATGCCGAAATATGGACTATTCCGAACTATTCGGCACAGGCTCCGATGAGTATACGGCTTGCTACCATGGATATAAAATCGGTTGAGCTTCAGGAAGAGTTTATGACGCTTTTTAACAGTGCGTGCAACGGCGACAGGCTTTACAGCAATTTCTTCAGTGAAATTCACGGAATTTCGGTTATCGCGGCGGCTGTACCTATATATGGAAAGGCGACTGAACCGTGCGGCGTGGTAATGCTGATAAGAGGCATGGAGGAGTTGAGCGAGAACACACATACAGGTGTACAGCTGATTGTTATGAGTATGGTTATCGCGCTTGCTGTTGCTACTGTTCTTTCGTTTTTATTTACAAGGCAGATTGCACTGCCTGTCGTAAAAATGGAGAAAATCACTCAGCAGCTGTGTGAGGGCGATTACAGTGTTAAAACAGGAATTACCAGAAAAGATGAAATCGGAAACATGGCCCACAGTATTGATATGCTTTCGGAACGTCTGGAATTAAATGAAAATGAAAGAAAGAACATGGAGCAGATGCGAATGGATTTTTTTGCAAATGTTTCACATGAGCTCAGAACCCCGATTACGGTAGTAAGAGCATATATAGAAAGTCTTGTGGACGGTGTGATTACCGATGAAAAAAAGGTGATGCAGTATTATGAACGAATACTGAAGGAGACGCAGAGTATGGAGAGACTTGTCGGGGATCTGCTGACACTTTCAAAAATGCAGAACCCCGATTTCGAGGTCGTGAAGGAGCCTGTAAATCTTGTGGATGTGTTTGATGAGGTGGTCAGATCGGCTCTCGTCATAAGCTCTGAAAAACATATTCAGATAGTTATGCATCGTGAAAGCAATGCTTATATGATGCTGGGAGATTATGACCGACTAAGACAGCTTTTTATGGTGGTACTTGATAATGCGGTAAAATTTTCAAATGAGGATTCAAGCATATATCTGACGCTGAAATCCGAGAAGCGTAAGCTGATATGCAGCATTCGTGATGAAGGTATAGGTATTAGTAAAGAAGAACTCCCGAATGTATTTGACAAGTTTTACAAGTCGAAGCTGAGACAAAATGCGAAGGGTACAGGATTGGGTCTTCCGATAGCGAAGTATATTGCTGAGAAGCATAACGGAACGGTTGAAATAAAGAGCGAACCGGGAATCGGAACCGAATTTATCTTTACCTTTGACGAAATATACGAGGAAGATATGTAAAAAGCGAAAGGGGAATTATTATGTGGCAGGCAGACGGTTGGAAGGATTATGAGGTAATAGACTGTTCAGAAGGTGAAAAACTTGAAAGATGGGGAAAATATAAGCTGCTGAGACCCGATCCGCAGGTAATCTGGCTGACAAAGAAGAGCGAAAGCTGGAACAGTCTGAATGCTCATTATCACAGAAGTTCAAAGGGCGGAGGAGAATGGGAATTTTTCGATTTGCCGGAACAGTGGTCTGTCAGGTACCGTGATATGATGTTTAATCTGAAGCCGTTCAGCTTTAAACATACGGGACTCTTCCCGGAACAGGCTGTGAACTGGGACTGGATGAGAGCCGGACTTTCTGCGGCATTAAATAAAGAACCTGCACGAAAATTCAAGGTGCTGAATCTTTTTGCATATACCGGAGGAGCTACGATTGCATGTGCCAAGGAAGGGGCAATTCATGAAAAAAGTCCGGCTGACTCGCGAATTTCGGTTACTCATGTTGATGCATCCAAAGGAATGGTAGGGTGGGCAAAGGAAAACGCAGCACTTTCCGGGCTTGCTGATGCGCCGATTCGATATATAGTGGATGACTGCAAAAAGTTTGTTGAGAGAGAGATAAGGCGTGGAAGCTTTTATGATGCGATTATTATGGACCCTCCCTCTTACGGAAGAGGACCGAAGGGTGAAATCTGGAAGCTTGAGGAAAGCCTGTATCCGTTTGTTGAGACATGTATGGGTGTTCTTTCCGAAAGACCGCTGTTTATCCTGATTAATTCATATACAACAGGACTTCAGCCTGCTGTGCTTTCATATATGTTAAATACGCTGGCAGTAAAAAAATACGGTGGACATGTTGAAGCAGATGAGATAGGACTGCCGGTAAAGGAGTCGGGTCTGACATTGCCCTGTGGAGCATCCGGACGATGGGAGGCGTAAAAGATGACTACATCCGAGATGATAAAAAGGCTGTGTGCTGAAGTCGGAATCAGTATCTCCGAATTGTCCAGAAGGATTGGACAGTCGCCGCAGAATTTTGGAAAGAAACTGAAAAGGGAAACAGTGTCACTGGAGGAGCTGAATGAAATTTCAAAAATTACCGGGACCGAATTCGAACAGCGTTTCAGAATTGATGGCAACAGGTATATTTCAACAGCCGGTAACAGTGATGATTTACGGATGGATAATGAATCACAGACTGCAAATCCTGTCACTGACAATGATATAAAACACAAAAATTATGCATCGGACAACGTAACGGAAGCAGTAAGTTTCGGTTCATATAACGGTACCGGGGCCGTAAACCCTGTATCCAATAACGGTACCGGGGCCGTAAGCTTTGCATCAAACAGTGGTAACGCAGCCGTAAACCCTGCATCAAATAACGGTACAGCAGCCGTAAATTTCGCTTCTGGCAACGCCCACGAAACATTAAATCCTGTTCAGGGCAATGCAGGAGATATAAGTACAAATGAGAATACTGATATACTTGAAAGCGTTCTGACCAATATCAGTCATGAAATAAGGACTCCGTTGAATACGATTGTAGGATTTGCCGATATGGCATCGAATACGGGCAATTCGGGTCAATTGTTTGATGACTATATGGACAAGATAAAAATATCGGCTGAAAGAATCACAAAGCTGATAGATAATATGCTTGAAATGGTGCATTACGACAGGAATGAGGAGCAGGAAGAGGAGAGCATAGTCGATTCGAATGAAGCCGTGAATCAGTTTTCGGAGTATCTCAGCTTTGTTGCCAAAAGAAAGAATATACATATCAATTATGTGCTTAAAGGGATAAACGATATCAGCTTTTACTGTCCCTATAGTGGAATTAAGAAGATGATGCTTGACATTGCCGGCTATGCCGTCAGGTTCACCCCGAAGAATGAGGAGCTTGACTGTATGATAGAAAAAAACGATCTGAGCGATGGGAGGATTGAAATCAGCTGTACCTTTAGAAACAGTGTTGAAATACGTGACAGAAAAAATATGCAGCTGGTCAGGACTATTCTTTCTTCAAATGACGGAATACCGGACTGGACCGTGCTGAGCGATTCACAGCTTGAACTTGTGGTACTGAGAAAGCATCTGAGTGCTATTGGCGGTGTACTGGATATGAGTTCATTACAGGGTGAAGGAACAAAAATGGTATGCCGGTTTGTTTTCAAAAAAGCTTCCGATACGAACACGACGGAAGAAAAAGAACAGACACTTGAAGGCAGAAGAATACTTGTAGTGGAAGATAATGCTTTGAATCGTGAAATTCTCAAGGAACTGCTGGGCATTGTGGGTATTATTACCGAGATGGCAGAAGACGGAGTTGATGCGGTAGAACGAGTCAAAAAGATGGGCAGGGACTATTACGATGCTATTCTTATGGACATACAGATGCCCAGAATGAACGGATATGAGGCCACGAAGGTTATCAGGGAATTTTGCGGAGATAAAAGGATACCGATTATTGCGGTAACGGCCAATGCATTTGATGAGGATCGCAAGAAATCGATAACGGCGGGGCTTGATGCGCATGTGTCAAAGCCTGTGGATTATAATAAGCTGTTGATTCTTTTGAAAAAATATCTTTTAAAAAGGTGACACAAATGAACAGATTAAAGTGGATAATAGCTTCTGATATTCACGGTTCGGCATATTACTGCGAAAAACTGCTGGAAGCATTTGAAAAGGAAAAAGCGGACAAACTTGCACTGCTGGGTGATATTTTGTACCATGGACCGAGAAATGACCTGCCGCAGGATTACAGTCCGAAAAAAGTGGCACAGATGCTTAACGGAATAAAGAACCGGATAATATGTGTGAAGGGAAACTGTGATGCTGAGGTGGACCAGCTTCTCCTGGAATTTCCGATAATGTCGGAAACAGCGGTGTTTGATAACGGAGAACATGCGATATATCTCACACACGGACATAAATACAACATCGACAATCCGTTGCCGATGCAGCAGGGTGATATCCTGATATACGGACATACACATGTACCGCTTGATGAGGAACGTGACGGAATCAGATATTACAACCCGGGATCGGTCTCCATACCCAAAAATATGAGTTCACACGGTTATATGGTATTTGAAAACGGCAGGTTTGATTTTAAAGCTTTGGAGTAAAAAATGGCGGAAAAACAGCTATACAACGACCTGAATACATATCTGCGGAGAAGATTCGGCTGTAAGGTATATAAGATTGCGCTCAGTGCTGCTGTAACGTGTCCGAACAGAGACGGTACACTTGGCTCACGAGGCTGCATTTTCTGCAGCCGGGGAGGCTCGGGAGATTTTGCGGCACCTGTGGATATGCCGATATCGGAGCAGATTGAATTCGGAAAGCGGCAATTGAAGAAAAAACTCGAAGGACAATTCGAAAGTACACGTTTCATAGCTTATTTTCAAAGCTATACTAACACATATGCATCTGTGGAGTACCTGCGGAAAATATTTACAGAGGCGATAGAGAACCCCTGTATATGTGCTCTTTCAGTGGCGACAAGACCGGACTGCATAAGTGATGAAACACTTGAAATGCTGAAGGAACTGAATCGGGTAAAGCCTGTATGGATTGAACTGGGACTGCAGACCATCCATCCGGAATCGGTCAGATATATCAGACGCGGGTACGAAAACGGGATATATGAAGAATGCGTCAGAAGACTGAATGAAGCCGGACTCGAGGTTATCGTACATCTGATTCTGGGATTGCCGGGAGAAGATGAGAAAATGATGAATGAAACGGTGGATTATGTATGCAGGACAGGGAAAATCAACGGAATAAAGCTGCAGCTTCTTCATATCATGTCTGATACGGATATGGGAGATGAGTTCATAAATTACGGTGATGATGCACCTGATAAAATGAGGTTGTGTATCAGAACGCCCGAGACGTATATAGATATTCTGGCAAATATAATTAACAGACTGGATAAAAGTATTGTTGTTCACAGAATTACAGGCGATGCACCTCATGAAAAGCTTTTGTATCCGAAGTGGAGTGCAAATAAAAGAATAATACTGAACGGACTCAGAAGAAAATTATTATAACCGGCCTGTATAACGGCATACAGACCGGTTATGACGCATTGAATCATAGGCTGTATGCGGGTCCTAATCTTCAACGCCAAATCAGTATATCATATTATTTTGGAATTGTCGATACCCGAAACGCAGGAAATAAAGCCGAAATAAAGCCGTTTCCGTTGGGAAACGAATGAGCCACTGATTTTGTGGCGTATTTTACTTTATAGGAAATTGCGTCCTATAAAGTAAAATACGCCCCGCGAGGATGCGCACGCTTTTGCAGCGGTAATTTGTCGCTGACGCGACGCAAACGCGGCGCGGCATGTCGCAAGCGACATGCTTTCTTGTGAATGTTTTTTGGCCGGACTGTGAACAGTAACGAATAGTAAAGTCAATTGCTTTTAAAACAGGGATTTTATGAATGAGTATTGGCCGGACTGTGAACAGTAACATGAAAAGAAATGATAAAGTTCTGATTTTATTGACTTATAGATTTTGAAAGATTATTATATACAGTGATTACGTCGTCAAAAGAACTGACGCCTAATGATACACATGGAGGAAATTATGAAGACAACAGCTGTAAAAGGAACGAACGATTATCTGCCGGAAGAGGTGGAACTGAGGGATTATCTTCAGTCAACGATTCTTGGAGTTTATGAGAACAACGGGTTCAGACGTATTATGACACCTGCCATTGAAGATGCGGAAAATCTTGATAAAAGCGATGGCGGAGATAACCTGAACCTTATTTTTAAAATCCTCAAAAGAGGAGAGAAGCTTGATAAGGCACTTGAAACAAACAATCCCAAGGAGCTTTCGGACCTTGGTCTAAGATACGATCTGACGCTTCCGCTGACACGTTACTACGCGGGACATAAGGAGCAGCTCACTTCACCGATGAAGTGTATTCAGATTGACAAGGTATATCGTGCGGAAAGACCTCAGAAGGGACGTGATAGAGAGTTTGTACAGTGTGATATTGATATATTCGGCTCGTCATCGGCAAACTGCGAGGCTGAACTTATTCTCGTGACTGCAAAAGCGCTTCAGGCTATTTCGATAAAGGAATTCAAAATCAGAATAAATGACAGAAGACTTCTGAAATCCATGCTTTTGGGCTGTGGATTCGAGGAGGAGCAGCTTGACAGCGTCTGTGTATCGTTTGATAAGCTTGACAAAATCGGACCTGAGGGTGTGAGTGAAGAGCTTACGGCAAAGGAATTCAGTGCAGGTGCGATAGAAAAACTCATGAAGGTTCTCGAAATGAGACCGTTTACGCTTGAAAAGATGGAGAGCATCTGTGACAATACGGACGCCATCAACAATCTGAAATATATCATCAACACGGTCAGCGACATAGCAGGTGATTCGTTTGAGGTTGAATTTGACCTTTCTCTTGTAAGAGGTCAGGGATATTATACAGGTACGGTATTTGAAATTGAAAGTACAAAATTCCGCGGTGCAATCGGCGGAGGCGGAAGATATGATAATCTTGTCGGAAAATTCATCGGGCAGGATGTCCCGGCTGTCGGTTTTTCGATAGGCTTTGAGAGAATATATACCATACTTAAGGAAAGTGGTTTTGTTATTCCTCAGAAGGCTAAAAAGGTTGCGGTTCTTTATGATGCTTCGTCTTTTACCGAAGCTTACAAAAAGTCTCAGGAGCTTAGAAACGAATATGATGTGGCAATGTTCGAAATGCCTAAAAAGACTGCCAAGTTCCTTAATAAGCTCCAGGAAACCGGCTATTATGGATTCTTTATTCTGGGACAGTCGGAAACAGTCAATGAACTGAAATAATTGTTACTGTTAACAGTCTGTTCAAAACGTATTCATAAGCCCGTCTGTAACGCAGTCAGTCCTTACTTCATGCGTTTTGTCCGGACTCAATTACACAGCCGGTATGACAATTATTTTACAAGCAGGCTTGTAGTAATTGTCATTTGGTTATGTGGTAAACCGCAACTTTTACATTCAGTTTCCAACGCGGATTCATTATTAACCGATTGTGAATAAATATGTCATATTATGGAAAATGAACTGATAAAAAAACATTTGAAGGATCTCGCTGAGAAAAGTTATAAAGGAAATCAGTTTACATTTACAGACTTCCTCGGAATGTCAGAGACATCAGAGGCATATTCGTGTGAGCAGGAGCTTCGATATGCCGGGATGAAAATCTGGGGAGGCTATGAGGACAGCGAAAGATGCATGGTCAGGTTTGGAAAACCTGATGAACTGGGATATGATGAACCTTTTCCGATAGCCGTTCTATGCGTAAAACCACTGGCTGAAAAGTTTTCGGACGAGCTGACACACAGGGATTTTCTGGGGGCACTGATGAATATCGGAATAGAGAGAAGTGTTCTGGGAGATATATGCATTACGGGAAACAGGGCATATATACTGTGCCTTGAGAGAATGTGTGACTTTATCTGTAACGAGCTGACTCGCGTAAAACATACTACGGTTGTAGTTGAAAAATGCTCCGGGATGCCTGAAATGACAAAACAGTGTCCGACTGAAAAACGTATTCAGATAAGCTCCGAACGTGCAGACGGCGTTGTATCAAAGCTTTATAATATGTCCCGCAGCAGTGCCTCGGAGCTTTTTGGACAACAAAAGATATTTATTAACGGAAGAATCTGTGAAAACAGTGATTACCGGTTGAAGCCCGGAGACAGGGTAACGGTCAGGGGGTATGGGCGATTTATATTCGAAAAGTGCGACGGCCTCACAAAAAAAGGTAAGATAAATGCAGTGTGCCTGTTGTAGTTATTACGAATGCGTTTATTATTACCAGACTGTGAATAGTAGATATTTGCCGTTACTATTCACAGTCTGTTCCAAACGCATTCATA